>DALZBD010000121.1:0-9225 GCA_031977515.1 Bacteroides sp.
CCCTCCAGTAGTAACGCCGGTTGGCCTGCAGTGCGGGGCCTTCGTAGGGGATCCACAGCGACTGAGGGGAGATCACCTCTCCCGAATCCCAGATATCTGTATCACCGACTTCGAGCTTTTCCGGGGTGGATGCCACCTGGATGTGATAGGAGGTTTGTACGATGTTTCTTTGGTGGCCGTTGATACGCCAGCTGAGTCGGGGCGTAGGGGTGTCAATACCTAACGGGTTGGTGAGTTGTTCGGTGCGCAGGTTTGTCACCGAAATGGAAACACCCCATGCGACCTCCATGAGGAGGAAGCATAGGGTGATTGCTATAGAGAATCTTTTCATGCCCACTTTGCTATTTACAGATTAACAGGTTTATGAACCAACGGCCGACTTTTTGTCTATGAGACGCAAGGTATTGCGTCTCTACAAGTGAACCACCTACCTGAAGGGAACATACAAATGGTGTAGAGACCTGGTACGTTGCGTCTCGGATCAAGCAGGCTTTAAAAGTTCAGCGTTTTTCCTTTGCTGTCGATTTCCTGGTAGGAGTTTCCGTCGACAGTGATGTTTCTGGAACTTCTCACACTCAGTTCCGGTCCTTCTTTTTTCGTCTCGATACGGATATTTTCCAGTACCACACCTTCTGCCTGGCTGATCACGACTCCTTCTGCCGCATCGGAGATCACTACGTTTTTCACGGTTACGTTGGTGATAGGCATTTCGGGAAGTCCGTTGAAGAACATCGCGCGACCCGATCCTTTGCAGTTTACGTTGGTAATATGAATGTCACGGAATGCGGGAGTTTCTTCGGTCACCGGGATAGCCGGTTGCTCTTTGGCATCTTTTTCGTCATCGGTCACTTCATCGGGAGCTTTGCCACCATAGAAGAGGTCGAACAGCAGGGGTTCGTTAGGAATGTCGATCATCTGAATGTTTTCGATGTAGATACCTTCTACCACACCACCACGTCCACGAGTACTCTTGAAACGAAGACCTACGTCTGTTCCGAGGAATGTACAGTCTGCCACATAGATGTTCTTTACGCCTCCCGACATTTCACTACCTACTACGAATCCACCGTGTCCGTGCAATACTACGTTGTTGCGTGCGATCACGTTCTCACAAGGTATACCGCGGTCGCGTCCGTCTTTGTCTTTACCCGATTTAATACAGATGGCATCGTCTCCGGCATCGAACAGACAATTCACAACCAAAGCATTTTTGCAGGATTCGAGGTCCAGGGCATCTCCGTTCTGTGAATACCAGGGATTGAATACTTTGACGTTGTTGAGTGTGATGTCTTCACACATCAGCGGATGCAGACACCAGCTGGGTGAGTTTTTGAAAGTAGCACCTTCCAACAGTACCTTTTTGCAACTGATGAAGCTCAGCAATACGGGACGAAGCCACGGACGGATCTCTGCCCATTCTTCATCGGTCTCAATGCCTTCCGGGTTGTTGAAGTCTTTGGTGGCCAGCGCGCCTTTCAGGGCACCGGGAGTCGGATACCAGATGTCTTTGTCTACTACACCGCCGGATTTTACCAGTTTGCTCCATTGGCTACCTGTCATTTTGTTTTTCTTCACCGGACGCCAGCTGTCGCCTGCGCCGTCAAATACTCCGTAGCCGGTAATGGCAATATTTTCCGCGCCATTGGCCCACAGAGGAGACTGGCAACGACGGGTATTCAGGCCTTC
This sequence comes from Bacteroides sp., assembly GCA_031977515.1. Taxonomy (GTDB): domain Bacteria; phylum Bacteroidota; class Bacteroidia; order Bacteroidales; family Bacteroidaceae; genus Bacteroides. The sequence goes on from DALZBD010000121.1 coordinate 1,687, forward strand.
AAATGAAGTTTCGATGATGGGATATGCATCGAAATCGTCGGTAAAAAGGATCAGCGCATTCTGTGCAGTATAGAGATTGACATTACTCAGGATCTGTATCGGGCCTGTGAGCCAGAGTCCGGCGGGTATTACTACTTTACCACCTCCTTTTTCATTCACGTGTTGGATCGCTTTGTTGATCGCTTCCGTGTTGAGGGTGATGCCATCACTTACGGCACCGAAATCAACAATGGATACGGAATAATCCGGGAATACGGGTTGTTGTACCCGTGGCATATCGAAAGGTACATTGTTATAAACTGACTCATCAATAGGCATCGATTGTTGCTGTGCCTGAGCTTCTCCACAACTTCCGAGTAGCAGTGGAGCAGTAATAACTCCCAGCAGCAGGATGTTTTTAAGTAGTGTGTTCATTCGTTGGTGATTAATAAATATATATACTGTTCTTAATTATAATCTGTTTTTATAAATGTGTTTCTTCTTTTAGACAGAGAAACGGAAGGAGGGCTTTTCAATAGTTTGTTGTTTTATTATTTCTGCGCAAATGACTCTCCCGAGCCATTTGCGAGAAATAATAAGATTCATGTTAACCTAATTCTAACCTTAAATAAATATTATGAAAAAACCTCTTAATTATCGATTGCAAATATAAGCGGGGGCTCCTAAGAACATGTGGACTATTTGTTGGATTAGGTGGATTTTTTGTTGATTTGCTCTTTTCATTGCACACTTTCGGTCAATTTATGCATAAAGTTCCTATCTTTGCGGCCTAATTTTAACGATTCATAAGGTATGAGTTACAATTTACTGAAAGGAAAAAGAGGTATTATTTTCGGGGCATTAAATGATCAGTCTATCGCCTGGAAGGTGGCAGAGAAGGCTGTGGAGCAGGGAGCAACCATCACTCTATCCAATACACCGGTAGCGGTGCGCATGGGTGAGGTTTCTGCTTTATCGGAAAAACTGAACTGCGAGGTGATCCCGGCTGATGCTACCAGTGTGGAAGATCTGCAGGAGGTATTCCGTCGTTCGATGGAGATCCTGGGCGGGCCGGTCGATTTTATTCTTCACTCTATCGGGATGTCTCCGAACGTGCGTAAGAAACGTACGTATGACGATCTGGATTACGATATGCTCGATAAGACGCTGGATATTTCAGCGGTATCTTTTCATAAGATGATCCAGACTGCCAAGAAGATGAATGCGGTGGCACAGTACGGTTCGATCCTGGCGCTGAGCTATGTGGCGGCACAACGTACGTTCTATGGTTACAACGATATGGCCGATGCAAAGGCGTTGCTGGAGTCGATCGCACGTAGCTTCGGATATATTTACGGCAGAGAGAACCAGGTGCGTGTGAATACCATCTCCCAGTCGCCTACGATGACAACTGCCGGAGCAGGTGTGAAGGGTATGGATAAGTTGTTTGACTTTGCCAACCGCATGTCTCCGCTGGGAAATGCCTCGGCAGAGGAGTGTGCGGATTACTGTATCCTGATGTTCTCTGACCTGACCCGTAAGGTGACGATGCAGAACCTGTATCACGACGGTGGATTTTCGAGTGTGGGCATGAGCCTGCGGGCTATGGCTACCTATGAAAAGGGACTGGATGAATACAAAGATGAAGACGGTAATATTATTTACGGTTGATCTTTAGTATATCTTGATTTATATAGAGGAGAGGTGGCTTTGTGGTCATCTCTCTTTTTTGTTGAAGTATCAACAAAGATCATAGGGATTGGGCAGACAGAAAAAAAAGTGTTACTTTGCACAATGAATAGTCAGAGTCTCTATCAGCTGTATAGTGGTAGTATGTGTGTACCACTGCTATGCGACTGATGTGAAAGTGCTGTGGCTCTGCGGCTGATAAAGACTGGTATTATAAAATTGTAAATATATAATGGAAACCGCTTTGTATCTGATCCCGGTGACACTGGGTGACACATCTATAGAGAGAGTACTCCCTGCCTGGAACCGGGAAGTGATCCTTGGCATCCGTCACTTTATCGTGGAGGATGTGCGTTCGGCCCGTCGTTTTCTGAAGAAGGTGGAACGTAGCATTGATATTGATTCGTTGACCTTTTATTCGCTCAACAAACATACTTCACCGGAGGAGATTTCCGGTTATCTGAAACCGATGGAGCAGGGATTGCCTATGGGGGTGATCTCCGAGGCGGGATGTCCGGCCATTGCCGATCCGGGTGCGGATGTAGTGGCATTGGCACAGCGTAAAGGGTGGAAGGTGGTGCCTTTGGTAGGACCTTCTTCTATCTTGCTGGCGGTTATGGGGTCGGGTTTCAACGGACAGAGTTTTGCGTTTCATGGCTATCTGCCTATCGAACCGGGAGAGCGCGTGAAGCGGTTGAAGCAATTGGAACAGCGGATGCTGAACGAAGATCAGACACAGCTTTTTATTGAAACTCCCTATCGCAATCAGAAAATGCTGGTAGAGATATTGCGTAGTTGTCGTCCGCAGACAAAGCTGTGTATTGCAGCAGGGTTGACTTGTGAGGAGGAGTATATCCGTACACGCACGGTAAAGGAATGGCAAAAAGATGGTGTTCCTGATCTTACGAAGGTTCCTTGTATATTTCTCTTATATAAATGACCTCTTTGAGGTGATCATATTCTTGTTCGAAAAGATCGCTGAAAAAGTCCTGACCAACATTCTGATCGATCTGGTGCAGGGTCCACAATTTCCCTCCCTCAAATCGGGCGTTGTGCAGCAGTGTATCGTCGTCGATCTCTACCACAAACAGGTAGATCAGACGGTTGGTTTCCGCGTTGCGGAAATGATGCTTCAGGCTGAAAGCAGGCAACAGATCTGAGGCGTCGGGGAAATAATTCCGGATGATGCGGTTGGCTCCTTCGGTAACTTTCTCGTTGAATCCGAGATAACCTTCCAATGGTATGTCGGTCTTCCCTTGTTCCACTACCCGGCTGGCGGGACGCTTGCTCAGATAAAGCATTCCCTGTGACAGAATGGCAATCCGGATGACCGGATTGATATACAGATTCTTATAGGCAGGTACCTCAGAGACAAGGGTGCGTCCGATGACATCTCCTTTGGTATTGACAATGGGGATGTATTCCTGCTTGGAAACCACATGGTTGAAGTAATATATACCTATCTGATTGAGCAGAATGGAGATGATCAATAGCAGGGGAGGAGTGAGCCGGAACAGGATCCATTCGGCACGTGCACTCCAGGGATAGAAGAAAGGTACACTGATCAGTACAATGACCAGATGGATCATGATCAGCATCAGGGTGATACGGGTGGCTACGATAGCCGACTCCACTCCCTGTATGATACGGGGACGGTTGCAGTTCCTGTTCTTTTTGAGGTAGTAGTTCACAAAACGATTGTGCATCAGGTAGAACACCAGCAACGGAATTGCCAGCAACACTTCCAATGTTACAGGAAGGTTCTGCTCCGGCAGATTGATTCCAGGGACAAGCGCAACTATAGACAACAGGATCAGAAGGGTGGAGGAGAGAAACAATACGTAATTGGGCAAACCGGTAGCTTTCCGAAAAGCAGAACGTTGTATATACAGCAGGCAGATTGCCGCTCCTATATAAGTAGCGAAGGATTCGGATAGGAATTCACACAACAGCATGGTGATAATGACCGGAAGAAATCCCAGGGACATATTGTAAGCTGAAGTGAGTGCGCGTTTGTTACTCATGTTATTTCCAAACCTGTTTTACTATAAAACAAATGAGATGTTAATTAAGTTCTTAATTTTTTTAGAACAAGAAGATATTTACGATTGGAGTTACACGTTTACATTTTAAATTAATTCATTAACAGTATATTGTGTTGTGGTGATTCTGCTATCAATCGTACATAGTAAATCGTCCAATCGTAAATTATTTGGTGTGTTTTTCCGCATGATAAGAAGAACGTACCAAAGGGCCGCTTTCTACATGAGTAAATCCTTTCCGTAAAGCAATGTCCCGGTATTTGTCGAACTGCTGTGGTGTGACATACTCTACTACCTCGTAATGTCTGCGGGAAGGTTGCAGGTATTGTCCGATGGTGAGTATGTTGCAATTCACTTTACGCAGATCATCCATAACTTCTTCCACTTCATCCGGAATTTCTCCCAGTCCCACCATCAGGCCTGATTTGGCGGGTATACCGGCCTCAGCGATTTGCCGGATTACCTCCAAGCTTTGTTCATACCTGGCTGCGGAACGCACTGCGGGAGTCAGCCGGCGGATGGTCTCCATGTTGTGTGAGATGATTTCGGGGTGCATCTCTGTGAGTTGCCGGATCAGTTCCGGGCGTCCCTGAAAATCGGGAATAAGTATTTCAAGTGTGGTGTCGGGATTCATCTCCCGGACGATGCGCAGAGTTTCTACCCAGTGAGAGGCACCGAGGTCGGGAAGGTCGTCCCGGTCTACGGAGGTGATCACGGCGTGTTTCAGTTTCATCAATCGTATGGATTCGGCTACCTGTCTGGGTTCGTCCGGGTCCAGAGGCAATGGCCGACCGGTAGCTGTATTGCAGAATCTGCAGTTGCGGGTACAGATCGCTCCGGCAATCAGAAAAGTAGCGGTTCCTTTTCCCCAGCATTCTCCCTGATTGGGACACCTGCCACTGCTGCATATCGTATGCAGACAATGTGAGTCCACAATCCGTTTGGTCTCTGTGTAGCGATCGTTGGCCGTGATGTCTATCTTAAGCCATGCAGGTTTCTGGGGTCTTTTGTGCATGCGGGTTGGATGTTGTCTGGGTTGATTTATAATATACCGCTCCGGAAACAAGTCTCCGGAGCGGTATATTATAAAGGTCTCTTTTTCGTATTACAGATTGCGTTGGAAGAAATCGGTCAGCTTTGTAAACAGGTGATGACGGGTATTTCCTCCGTAAATACCATGATTGCGGTTGGTATAGAGTTGCATTTCAAATTGCTTGTCGGCCTGTACCAGGCATTCGCTGTATTCTATGGTGTTCTGCACGTGTACATTGTCATCGGCAGTACCATGCACAAGCAGTAGTCTGCCGTTGAGTTGCGGTGCGCGCTGGAAAGCAGAAGCTGCTTTGTAACCTTCGAAGTTCTCACGGGGCGTGCGCATGTACCGTTCGCCATAGATTGTGTCGTAGTATTTCCAGTCTGTCACGGGAGCTACTGCCACACCGGCTTTGAACACCGGAGTGCCTTCACTCATACTCATGATGGTCATGTATCCTCCGAAGCTCCAGCCCCAGATACCGATACGGTCTTTGTCTACATACGACTGACGACCGAGATAAAGAGCGGCCTCCACCTGATCTTTTGACTCTTTGACACCAAGATTCAGGTAAGTGGTCTTTGCAAATTCCGCACCCCGACCCCCTGTGCCACGTCCGTCTACACATACAATAAGGTATCCCTGGGAAGCCATGTAGGTATCCCAACCGATGCCCCGGTCGCCACCGATGTTCCAACGGTCTGCTACTTCCTGACTGCCGGGGCCGCTGTATTGATAGAGGATCACGGGATATTTCCGGCTGCTGTTGAAGCCTGTCGGTTTGATCATCCAGCCATTGAGTTCCGTGCCGGTAGATGTACTGAAGGTAAAGAACTCTTTTTCGGGCAGGTCGTATCGGGTGAGCGTCTCTTTCAGGCGATCGTTGGTCAGCAGAGAGGCGAGCTGTTTTCCGTTGTTGTCGTGCAGGGTGACAGTCGGCGGAGTATGAATGCTCGAATAGGTATTGATGTAGTATTTCAGGGATTTACTGAATATGGCCTGATGGGTACCTTCCTGCGCGGAAAGACGGTTCTTCTGTCCTTTACGGTCTATCTTATATACCGAGCGACGCAGCGGACTCTCTTCGTTGCTCTCGTAATAGAACGCATTGTCTGCCTGATCCCATCCGATGAAGCGTTTTACTTCCCATTGTCCGGCAGTGACCTGCCTGATCAGATTGCCTCCTATGCTGTACCAGTAGAGATGGGCATACCCATCGCGTTCGCTGAGCATACTGAAATGGTCGGGATAGAAGATGATATTATCAAAGACATTGTCATTGATATAGTAAGGACTTTCGTCGCGGAGTATCAATTTGCATACCGTAGACCTGGGGTTGGTAAAATAGAGATCGAAACGGTTCTGATGACGGTTGAGAGTCATAATAGCCAGTTTCTCCGGATCCTGTGTAAAGCGAATGCGGGGCACGTAACCATCCTCCTCGAGAGGCAGGTCGATCTTCCGGATGACGCGTGTCTGAATATCAAAAGAGTGTACCGAAACTTTGGAGTTGCGTTCACCCGTTTTGGGATATTTATAGGTATATTCTCCGGGATAGGTATCGAAGGGAGCGATATGAGGTTGTTGCCCGGCAAAGACCTGGAAGGAAAAAGCCGGAACATCAGTCTCATCGTAGCGAATGTAAGCCAGCATGCGGTTGTCCGGGCTGAACTCCAGTGCGCGGTTGAATCCGAACTCTTCTTCGTATACCCAATCGGGAACACCGTTGATCACTTCATTGGCTTTTCCGTCTTCTGTTACCTGCGATTCGCTGTTCCCGAAAAGCAGTTTGACCAGGTGGATGTTGTTGTCACGTACGAAAGCGATCAGGTTGCCGTCCGGAGAGAAAACCGGTGACTGTTGCGGTCCGCCATCCGACAGAGCTTCGACTACGTTGCGCTTCACTGTATATATATGGTATACGGCGGTGAAAGAATGGCGATAAATGGGAGTGGTCTCCGTAGCGATGAGCAGTTTGCTGTCATCAGGAGCCAGAATGTAGCTGTCGAACTTTTTGAACGTGCAGTCGCGTGCGGTAGCCACGTCAAATATCACCTCTACCTGCTTGCCGGTGCGGAAGGAGTATTTGATGATCTGTGTTCCCTCTTCGTTCATCTGTGTATAATGCTCTCCGTCGTTCATCGGGACAATGCCGCGGAGTGATTCCGGGCGGAATGTGCCAGAGGTGATCTCTTTCAGGTCCAGCGGACGTTTGTTTTGTGCGATAGTCATCAGACTACACAGACAAAACAGGATGTATAAATTCACATGTTTCATATCGTGATCGCTTGGTTGATTTTTATTCTGTCCGTCCAGAGACGGGTTGTCTTTGCAAATGTAGGAAAAATAAGAGAATCAGGTGGGGTGGAAAGCAGGAATTTACAGGGAGAATACAAAAGAAAAGTAAGGGTGTGTCATCAGACTTTTCTAACTTCAATAAAGTTTGGCTGTCCTTACCCAATCCTGTTTTTGAAACCATTACCCAAAAGCCCTTCGGGCTTTGTTGGGGTAATGGCAGGACTTATTGGTTTTGTCAACCATTCCATTCTTATTTAATCCTTTTGGATTTTGGTGAGAATTTATATTTTATACATAAAAAGCCCGTCTTTTCCGGGAGGGAAGAGGCGGGCACAGGTGAAAAGTTAACAGATGGATAAGGCCGGTAGAGGGGGATTACAGGCTTTTCACTTTTTTCTGATACTCGGCAATGGCAGCATCAAGACGTTCGCGTGCAGTAGTGTCGCCGGGTACATTGTGCGACGGGTGTATATACAGTTGCACACCGCGGTCTGCCAG
>DALZBD010000122.1:0-9200 GCA_031977515.1 Bacteroides sp.
TATGAAAATATTAGTCATAGAAGACGAGCCCTCTTTGCAGGAACTCATCCGACAATCGCTGGAGAAGGAGAGATATGTGGTGGAATGTGCTTCGGACTATCATACCGCGGTATGGAAAATAGCAGACTACCAATACGACTGTATCCTGCTCGATATTATGCTTCCGGATGGCAACGGTCTATCGCTTCTGGAAGAGTTGAAGAAGATGCGCAAGCACGACAGTGTCATTATTATCTCGGCAAAAGATTCCTTAGACGATAAGATAGCGGGCCTGGAACTGGGCGCGGATGATTACCTGGCCAAGCCGTTTCACTTGGCCGAGCTTATTGCCCGTATCCGGAGCGTGGTCCGGCGCAAGCAGTACGATGGAGAGACTTCTGTGCAGCTGGGCAATGTGCAGATCTTTCCCGAACAATTCCGGGTGCTTGTCGGGGATCGTCCGTTGGAACTCAACCGCAAGGAATACGATATACTGATCTATTTTGTCAATCGCTGCAACAGACTGATCGATAAGAGCACCCTGGCCGAGTCTGTGTGGGGAGATCATATCGATCAGGTCGATAATTTTGATTTTATCTACGCGCAGATCAAAAACCTCAGAAAGAAACTCAAAGAGGCCCGGGCAGACGTGGAGATAAAAGCTGTGTATGGTATCGGGTACAAAATGGTAGTTGAATAATAAGAGCCTTATGAAACTGATCTATCGCATCATCCTACGCCTTTCCATAGCCCTGAGTATAGTGCTGGCAGGTTGGGCAGCCTTCTTCTATATCACCATCATCCGGGAGATTAACGATGAAGTAGATGACTCACTGGAAGACTATTCCGAGCAGCTCATTATCCGTTTTCTGGGTGGGGAAGAACTTCCTTCGGAAAACAGTAATACCAACAATCAGTATTATTTATCGGAAGTGACTGCCGCCTATGCTGCGGGCAGACCGCATGTGCATTACACAGATTCCATGGTGTATATTCCGCAGAAGGGGGAGACAGAGCCGGCCCGTATCCTTACGACCATCTACAGAGACGGACAGGGAAAGTATTACGAATTGGTGGTCTTCATTCCTACCATAGACAAACACGATCTCAAAGCGGCGATCCTCTCCCGGATTGTGATATTGTACGTCGGACTTTTGTTGGTGATCCTTCTGGTCAACGTATGGGTATACCAGCATAGTACCCGTCCGCTGTACAGATTGCTTGCCTGGCTGGACAGATACCGTATCGGAGCAAACAATCTGCCGTTGCAGAATGATACGGATATCACCGAATTCAGAAAACTCAATGAAGCGGCAGTCCGCCACATGATGCGTGCCGAGGAGGTGTTTGAAGAGCAGAAACAATTCATCGGCAATGCCTCCCACGAGATGCAGACGCCACTGGCTGTTTGTCGCAATCGCCTGGAAAACCTGATGCAGGACGAAAGCCTGTCGGAAGCTCAGTTGGAAGAACTGGCCAAAGCTCACCATACACTGGAGTATATTACCCGCTTAAACAAAACATTGCTGCTTCTGTCGAAGATCGACAACCGACAGTTTACCGATACACAGGATGTAGAGATCAACAGTCTGGTCAGAAAGCTGGTAGAGGATTATCAGGAGGTATATGCATACATGGATATTCAAGTGGAGATCCGGGAAATCGATATCTTGATCCTGGGTATCCATGAAACTCTCGCAGCGATCCTGATAAATAACCTGTTGAAGAATTGCTATATACATAATCGAGAGCATGGGAGTATTTGTATAGAAATCTCTTCTTCCCGTATCGTTTTCAGAAATACGGGGCAGGATTTCCCTCTGCCTTCCAGGCTTATTTTTGAGAGATTTTATCAGGGGAACAAGAAGGAGGGTTCTGTTGGTCTGGGATTGGCTCTGGTACGATCTATATGTGATCTTGCGGGGCTGTCTGTAGCGTATTGTTTCGAAGACGAACTGCATTGCTTTGCAGTGTCTGTATCAACCCCGTAGGGCATAGCCGTCAGGTTAAGAATTAGTAGCCCCGTAGGCAAATGGTTACCAGCCCCGTAGGGGTTTTCTGTTTGTAGCCCCGTGCGGAAGCGCGGGGTTTCAAATGATGCAAATGAATTGCGCCCCTGTAGGGGTGCTATGTAAGGAATGGTTTATTTCCGGTTATCAAATATATATAACCCATTTATATGTAATACTGCAGGAACATAGCACCCCTATGGGGCGCATCTATTCACTTTCTGATTGTTCCCCGCGCTTCCGCACGGGGCTACAAACAGAAAACCCCTATGGGGCTGATAATCCTTAACCTGACGGCTATGCTCTACGGGGGCTGGTATACAATTCGATTCATAATCAAATAAGAGTCATAACGAAGGAAAACATCAACATTCAAAACCTCCTTTTACTCCTCCAACTCCATCGGATTATAAGGCGTATTGCGTGGATTATCTGCTTTCTCTCCGCGATCGTTCGTTACCATAATCGTCATATTGGGGTTTGAATTCATCAGGTATCCGATCGGGTCGGCATAATAACGCTCATAAATTTTATTCAGCTGTTTGCGGGTGACGGGTTCGGCCTCTTTCCCCCGATACAGAATAGGCTTAGGGATGGAGTATTGCTCGATACCTGTACATTCATACAGATAATGCCCCCGTGAATCCCCGGCTTTGATAATCAGGCCGGGAAGGCCCCCCAATTTCCACGGACCCTCGCCACGTGGTATTTCCGGTGTGTACCACGCTTCATAGTCGCGCCCTTTGAAACGGCAGACAGCTTTGTGGCAGGTATATCCGAGAATGGTCTCTGTCTCTGGCATCAGGGTCCACTGCGGTGTTTCATTGTTCTCTTCGCACCGCAATTCGCCCATCCCGATGCGGTCCAGCAGGGTCGACTTTCCGGAAGGGTAATTTTTATACAACCTGTAGCTAACAATACCTCCCTTGAATTGGCCAAGCAGTTTCTGGATCATCTCCTGAGAAGCACCACTGGCAAAAGCAGACTGTACCACCGAATCCTGTACATATTTGGTATAGCTATGAAAAGCGGAACAGGAGGGACCTATCTCCAACATCATTTCTTCGGTGAGAGGGTCTCTTTCGAGGTTCACCGTATCTATGCGCATGGAAACCATATACTGCACACGAAACAGGGCATGATCTATGGTATCTGCCTTTACAGTGTTAGGCGTTGCTACAGACATACTGAACTGCGCATAGGTATGTGCGACGCATCCGGGCATCAGCAATAGAAAAAACAGGATTTTCTTCATATCTGATCTATTTAAGTGAATAAAGGAATACAAAAAAACATCCGCGAAAAGTTTCTTTTTTCGGATACAAAAGTAGAGGATAGAAAGAAGGGAAAAGGGAGTTTCTTATTACGCAGATATTACGCTCCGAAAAAAAATGGCTCGCGTACAGTGTATACAGACAAAGGCGGATTATCTTTGTATTTTTAGACAGAAGAACAGAAGAACAAAAGAATTCAATCGGGGAAATTCAAAATTTACCAGCGAGCCACAAAATAAAAATATGTTCATCTGTTCTTTTGTCTAAAAAACCGTCACATCACACATAGAAAAATGGAAAAACGAGTGAAGATCATCTGGGTGCTCACCCTTGTTTCGGGGTTGTTGCTGATCTGCGGACAGGCTTACTGGTTGTTCAATCAGTATCGATATCAGGTAGACAGGTATGCAAAGGAGAGCTACGAAGAGGTACTGGAGGCTATCCGGCAGGAGACAGCTATACGCAGAGATACACTGCAACAAATGAAAACGGTGACCAGTATGACGATGACGTATCTGTATCTTTCCGGAGAGAAAGAGGATCTGGAAGGCAAAGACAGCCTGCTCCGGCAGTTTGGAATAGATCTGAATGTTTTCGATCTGGATTCCCTGAAGCATGCGCCGGGCATACTGGAGTATGAAATAAATGATTCATTGGAAGTCTTGCAAAAAGACCGGCATATATCCGTGGGCTCCTACGACGGGGAAGGAGACAAACGACTGGTGGGGAAAAATACGGATTATTACTACCTGAGCAGCCCAAACGCCAAGCCTTATATACAACAGATCATGGAAACGGCGCAGTTGCAGCGGAAAGTACCTTTTCGTACAGAGGTTTTCGACTCGTTGCTCTCTGCGGGTCTGGAAGATGTAACCTACTCCCTGGAAAGGACTTCGTATGCGGAAAATGATACCTGGATGCCAGCCATGGAATTGCAGGGCAACACCTTGCGTCCTGTTCTGAGAATAGACTATCCATACGATCCCTTACGGAGAGAGGGCATCACCGTGAAAATAGAGTTTCCTTCTCCTCCGGTTCTCAAACGCATGGGGTGGCAACTGGCAGGCAGCCTGGGACTGATCCTGCTGCTCTTCATCAGTATGCTGTTTCAGACGACTACTATCGTGAAACAGTATCGCATAGACAAATTGCGGAAAAACTTCACCCATACCATGATCCACGAACTGCGACGTCCGGTGCAGACATTGAAGATGTTTGTATCCCTACTGCGCGATAAGGAGACACGCAACGACGAAACTACAATAGCAGAGGTCTTGCGGGATTCCATGTTCGAGCTGGACAATCTCTCTGCTTACCTGGGAAAGCTGAAAGATATGACGCAGGTTGACTATGAAGATACACCGTTGCAGAAAGTCTCGTTCGACCTGAAGGAACTTGTGGAAAAGGTAATCCGCCTGATCCCGCGACCGACAGAGAAAAAGATCCGTCTGGTGCCGACATACGACATGGAACAACCTTGTGTGACAGCTGATCCGGTGCATGTGGCAAACATGATACAGAATCTGATCGAGAATTCGATCAAATATTCTACGGAAGAGGTAGAGATCGACATTTCCTGCCGGTTGCACGAAGGAAAACTGGAGATCACCGTCAGCGACAATGGTTTCGGCATCCCGGCCACGGAACAGACACGGGTTTTTGATAAGTTTTACCGCGGTCAGCAGGCAACAGGCTCAGATATACCCGGTATCGGGTTGGGGCTGAGCTATGTGAAACTGATCACGGAGGCTCATCGCGGAGAAGTAAACCTGCGTACCGAAAGCGGAAAAGGAACTGCTGTAACTCTTTTAATACCTCAATACGGATGAAACCTTTGAAAATACTTTTCGCAGACGACGATCTGAAATATTCCATGCTCCTGAAAAAATTTCTCGAACGGGAAGGATATGAAGTTACATACGCAGGCAACGGACGAATAGCACTCGAACAGTTTCCGGTGGTGAAGCCCGACCTGGTGCTACTCGATATCAACATGCCGGAGATGAACGGTTTCGAGGTGGCAGAGCGGATACGCGCGGTGGATAGCAAGGTATTGCTGTTTTTCCTCTCCGACCGCTCGGATAAAGCGGATCGCCTGAAGGGATTCGACCTGAAAGGAAATGACTACCTGGCCAAACCGTTCTATCCGGAAGAACTGCTCGCACGTATTCGTGAACGTTGCGGATCGGCGGGGGAAGCTACCGTGGAAGAGGAAGTGTACCGTTTCGGACAGACGGTATTCAACTACAGCACCAACGAGATCCGCACAGGAAGCCAAAAAAACCTTATTACCTCCCGGCAAGCAGATCTTTTGCGTATTCTGGCCCGCCACGTGGGAGTGGGAGTGGAGCGGGACATTCTGGTCAGAGCAGGATGGGGACATGTGTCGTATGCAAACTCACTGGCGCTGAATGTACAGATCACCTACCTGAGAAGGGCACTGAAAGCAGATCCGACAGTGCATATTGATTCTCTGATGAAGAAAGGATATGTACTGAAAAGGGAAGAATGAAAATAGTTGTAATTCCTATGTTATTCATCTTAACCGCTTAATAAACGATATCAATGAAGTTATGAACCTGCTCCTTGAATGAGTATAGTTACGTAAAGAATTCAGGTGTAGGGAACAGGACCAGTGCGATCCCCCGGATCCACATTTGTTCCATATCCTGAGCTGTATATTGCATCAATGAAAAAGAGGGTTCGCCCACAACAAAACGTTCCCGGTACTTCCCATAGTACACCACATATTCTTCCTGCCCCAGTTCATTTTTAAAAAACAGGAGAGTAGGGGTACATACAACAGCCAGTTCTTCCAAAGAATATATTCGAATCCTCCCACTGAATCCCCACTGGATGGCCGTGTCTCTCATTTGGATAAGAGAGATATCATCCGGATTATCACGGAAAACAGTAGCGAATGAATCTATCCTGAAGTCTTCCCGATAATATTTCATCACAGAAAACAAACAGGCCAGATTACCCCCATAGGTTCCGGCAGAAGTAAAAGTTCTTTTTACGCGATCTACATCCATTATATATATGATGCATTTATCAGACCTTCTGTCACAAGGTCAGTTCATTCTCCGATATCTTCCCGGAAAGTAACTATCCCCATCAAAGATATCAACGTTTGAGTTATTCTTTCGGAATGACTCAAACCAGACTACCCTTATCCAAATGGTAGTCTGGTTTCGGTCTTCCTTTTTGCACTATTTTATACGCTTACTTAAGTATACCGGATTCCGTATCCGAATGATCCAGGGTTTTTCTACCTGTTTTGTGCTTTTTGCCAAATGCAAAATTATAAGATAGATTGATCATGAACATATTCCCATTGTCCCTGATATAGGTCCAACTACTTGTTTGCACATATTTATTCATCAGTTTGCTGCCTGCTTTCCATCCGGCTGATTGAAAAGGATAATAGACTCCACAACCGATCTGTAGATTGTTAAGTGAATAGGACAGATTCAGGATACTACCACTTTCTCCATATTCGATAGTCTCTCCAAACAGTGTATTGGTACGCGTATGAGCAGTGCCACTCAGAGCAAAATTTCCAAGTACAAGTTCTGCCTGTACCCCTCCATTCCACTGGCTATAAGTGTGATGGTAAGTTTCCCCTTTGCTGTCGTATCGATTGACTCCTCCAAAAAGTGTAAGAGAGAGTAAATCCGGTATTACCTCCATCTCTATATTTAGTTGTCCGAATGTACGTCTCAGTTTTTTCTGATTGGCTATCAGGTAGTTGAAACGATAGCCACCCTGACCGTCTTCTACCCGGTCTATCTGATCCATAAAGGGTTTGTGCCGAAGATCATATCCACCTTTCAGCTGTACATGAACAGGTCCCAAACCAGCATGGAGTGTCAGGCGATTGTTGTATGAACGATAGGGTTTCAACCCAGAGTTGCCCACTGTATACTCGTTGCTTGTGATCTGCTGCTCGATATCATTTAGCAAAGAAAGTGAAGGAGTATAAGGTACAATCTGGAAATCATATCTGAAGCTAATGGTTTCGGTAATCGAATACAGCAAGACCACATTCGGCCGAAAAGTATAATAGGTATATCCCTGCTGACCTTCACCAAAGTTTTGTCTGGACACTCCCACTCCTGCCAGGTAGGTGAGATGTCCCAACTGTGCTCTTAACTCTGTGTATGCATACCAGTCTGACGTATGCATAGAGGTTGTTTGTCCGATGTCTCCCGTGTATGTATTCCGGGTATAGGCTTGTTTAAACTGAAGCCCGGAGGTAAATCTTGCCTTCTGAAACCGTTTGACATATACACCTTCTCCTATGAGCGAATAGCGATCTCCGTCTACTCCGTAGGTATACTGTGACAGAGGATTCATTGGGTCGGTAAATTCACTATAGTCCCTGAAATAATCCGTGGAGATATGTGTCCCCACCACATTAAAGGTCAGATTTTGGTTGTTACGAAGCGTCTCCTGGTAATACAGGTCCAGGGCAGGCGTATGACTTTTGTCTTTTACACGCATATAAGACGAAAGGTCTGACTGGTTGTCTTCTTTGATGATGTAGGACAAATCCCGATTGGGAGCGTTATATATATTGTTTCGAAAGACTACATTTATAACCCGCTTGTCCGGTTGAGTATAGTTGTAAGAAAGCTCAATGTCCTGGTCCGTATACTTGAACGGAACGCTGATGCCCTCAAAATCACGATGGAGTTCGGAACCATCCGGATAGAGAAATGTCTTTGATTCATCGTTATACCGATCTTTGTATTTTCTGTAGCTTAGGTAATAATTCAATCCGAATTCCGACCGTTTGTGGTTGACTTTCAGGTATACATTGTCATTCATAAAACCTGTGCCCACTCCCTGAGTCAGGTCTATTCCCCCGGAAACACCAGATTCTCTCTGTCTGACCACATAATTGATGACTGCCTCTACGCCTTTGTTGGCAAATTGCACCCCTGGGTTGTCGATATACTCTACGCGTATGACATGTTCCGGGCGCAGGGATTTAATCTGGGCAGGAGTAGCTTGAATATTATTGATTCGCAATTCGACCTTGCCTCCGTCGGCAGTAGAAACTACATTTTCGATCATATTTATTCTCAATCCTGGAAGCATCATCTTATTCAGCAGATCGTATCCGGAAGAGGAGGTCTTTATTTGTGCCTGCGTAGGCAGGATAAGTTGTTTGTCTATCTGGTGGACCACACGTGAGGCGGTGACGGTGACCCCGTCCAATACTACACTGGATTCTTGTATTTGAATGTCTCCGACATCCAAATTTCCTTCCACATTTTTCAGGATCATCTGATGCGTATCATAACCCATGCAGGAAGAAATCAACAAATAGTCTCCAGGCGAAAAGCCAGTTAATACAAACTGCCCTTTTTCATTACTGGTGGTACCGGCTATAAAAACAGAATCTGTGGTTTGCAACACAATATTCGCATACGGAATGGCTATGTTTTCTGTATCTTTGATACATCCTTTCAAACTTTGGGTATGTGCCTGCAAAGAAGAAAGTAAACATACTACTAAAAGGATACATATTCTCATTTTCGAATTATTTTTTAGTTAGTGTTTGTCTGTAATAATCCCTTACAAAGGTACTGATGTCCGTATCCAGTCCATCGAGATTACAGAAATCGATACCCTTTTGCCTATACAAACTGATCTTTGAGTAGCAAGGACCGCCACACAAAGCCAGATATTTGCATTTCAGACATTTTTTATTTTCGAAAAAAGGCTTTTCATCTACTTTCTCCGGGTAGGACTTTTTCCATAGGATCTGTCCGTCGTCTCCCAGCTTCCCCAACGAGTTGTCCGAAGTATAGTTCTTCGCGGTACAACGATAGACCTGTCCATCGTAGTTGATATGCAGATAATTGCTACGATCCGCATAACAAACACAACCTTTGTATATAGAAAAGGCCGCATGGTTCGTTACCTT
>DALZBD010000123.1:0-9192 GCA_031977515.1 Bacteroides sp.
CCGAAGGTACATATTTCGACAGTTGCCACAGGTTGCGAAGCGTCCAGTAGGGGTAGTAATTGCCCCAGTCCGTATAGCGGTTTTCGAGGAAGATGTTGCCATATTCGTTGAATATGTGGTAACCTCCGCGGCGTCCGGCCGTGGCATCTAAGTTGAAGACCACCTGATTATCGGTCTCTTCCAGCACCCGGTCAAACAGCTTGTGCAGGTTGATCTCCGACTGCTTGGTGGGGATTGCCAGGCCGTCTATCTTGAAGGTACGTATGCCATACTCCCGGTAGAGATCGATCAGGGCCTGTGCGTCTTTGTTCCAGTCGGCATAGTCGTCTTGTACGCTGGGATTGAACCAGAGACAGATCTCCACACCCAGTTCTTTCCCTCTCTTCACGATGGGGTGCAGCCCGTTGGGATACTTCACCGGATCGGGTTTCCAGTAGTCCGGATTGTCCCAGATGTTTTTGAAAGAGCCTTTGGCCACAGCCGAGTTGGGGCTTTTGCCTACCTGCCAGCCGTCGTCTATCTGAAAGTGCGTCATGCCCAGCCGGGCGGCACGTTCTACCTCGATCAGGCTGAAGGTTTCGTTCACTTTCGAGTCCTGACTGCGATCGCCCCAGGTATTCATCATCACCATTTCGTCGCGGTCGGGGAGTAGCTTGCGAATGTTTTTCTGATAGCTGCGCAGGGCAGTCAGCTGTTCCAGTTCCGAGCCGCTGTATACACCGATCACACAACCATAGGTCTTGCGCCATTCGGTTTCGCTGATGTCTTTCTCCGACATTCCCAGTCCGGTGACGGTGAAATGATTGAAGTCGGTGGTGAAGTCGTAGCCGTTGTAGGCCAGTTGCACGCTGGAAGAGGGAGCCTCTTTGAGAAAGAAGAATCCTTTGTCGACCTCCGCGTTGTGGGCAAACAACAGGTTGCCCTTGTAGGAGTTTTTGCGGTAGGGGATGATCCGGGTTTCAAAAACCAGGTTGTTGTGCCAATCCGTCACGTCGTAAAACTCCACCATCTTTGTCTGCCAGTGGAAGCCATCCAATTTGATCTGATCCAGGATAGCAGTGACTTGTCTCGACTTCATATCTTCTACGAATTCGATGTTCTTCCTGTCTGCCAGGTTGGTCACCTTGCCGTCGAGGATGGCATCGGTACTTCCTTTCAGGTAAGTGTCGCAGGCAATGGCCGGGCTGTTTTCATACACCCGGAATATGCGTTTCACCTGTAGGTTGCCCAGAGTGAAGGCGACGGTTGTCTGCAGGTAGGCCGGATGGATCACTGTCTCTTTGATCACTTCGGAAGAGTAAGAAGAGTGGCAGATGTTTGTGATGTCTCCGGATATATGGAAGTCCGGCGACTGCGTCCGGTTGAGCCAGCACTGATCCGATGATCTGTCGGTCAGGCTATAGGTGATCAGGTTTCCCCGGTTCCATATAAATTTTCTTTCGATCAGCCCGTTGCCAATGGTCAGTGTATCATTTTCCAGGCGGCTGTAGCAGCTTGTCTGAGCAAACAGCGGCAGGGCGATCAGGGTGGATAGTATAAGCAGGATATGTTTCATCTGGTGGTTTGTTACAGGTTTTATTTCAGGGGTAATACTCTTTTCATGCATTCGGTGAAGACGGCCGCCATGCGCTGCTGGATGTACTTGTCCTCTCCACGGTCGGGGTGTGCTCCGTAGACAACACCCTCTATGGTCTGTGTATCGTAGGCATACAGGAGGCTGTGTTGCTGTCCCGTAGCGGGATGAGGTTGATGTCTGGAGAATCCGATTTGCTTGTCAAACTCCACTAAAGGCACTCCCCATTTCTCTGCCAGTTGCCGCACAGTGTTGTTGTAAGTGGTGCGTGCGTCGTGCCAGTTGGTACACAGAACAATGACAGCGGGCTTGCCCGATCTGGTCTCGTAGTACCGGGATTGTGGGTTGTTTTTCAACTCGTAACATTCGCTGATGTATCTTTTGATCACATAGTCGAAGGCAGCCGCATAGTTACTCCTGTCGAATGGAGTAGGGTAGTCTGTATAGGCAGGTAACAGTTCTGTCTCATCAGAAACATCCCGGTTGTGTACCTGCATGATGACCAATGCATCCATCTCTTCGAGTTCCTCAAAAGAGTAAAGTGTACCCTCTGCCATGCGGTTGGCTGTGTTGGCAATGGCTTCACCTCCTACAGCGCGGTTGATCGGGCGGGCATTCAGGTGCCGGCATCCGATCTCAAACCAGCCGTTGTGATGAGAGGCGAAGGAAGCCCCTGTGAGCAGGATAGTGTACTTTACACTATCCTGCTGAGCGGCTGTGCCCCCAACAAACAAAATTACAGAGAGTAGTATCACAAAAAGTCTTTTCATGCAAAAGAGAACTTGAATATCTTTCGTTTTTTATTTGTTTTCCGAATGGTTGGACAAAGCACGCGGAGCGTCCAGGAATCTTTGTTCGTTGAATCGTTGGTTGTCGGGAATTCCTTCTTTCTTTCCGGCTCCTTCCCGCATCAGGACTTTCAGCTCTTCGAGGTGTGCCTGATAGACCCGGCGCGGGGTAGCATTGTACTTCTTACACAGCGATGCTGCCATCCCTACTACTTCGCCCATCATACCGGTGGTGCGCATCACACGCACTGTGCCCAGTGCCACGTGTGTCACGCTGATGTCACGTCCCGCCATGAAGAGGTTGTCAATGTTACGGGAATAGAGGCAACGGTAGGGGATGGCATACGGATAGATGTAGATGTGTTTGGTGGCTGCCTTGAACTCTTGTCCGGGAAATCTTTCCGAGTTTTCCGGGTCGGGGAAGTGAAGGTCGATGCTCCAGGAGGCAGAGAAAGAGGCATCTTCGTGGAATACGTTCTTATCTATATCGTCCTGTTTGAGGATGTAGTCGCCCAATAGCCTGCGCGATTCACGCTTTCCGGCTACGTACGCTACCCAGTCCAGCTCACGGGTTTTGTATTTCCCGTTGTCTTTGAGGTCGTTCTTCAGGAAGCTCCAGTTGGAGAATACCACCAACAGGCCGTAGTCGCGGATGCGCTCGAAGTCGTTGATCTGGTCCAGGTTCATTCCGGTCTCCCATTTCCATTCGCCCATGGTCACCTTTTCGCTGTTCTCTTCGTTGAACTTCACACCGTATTCGAAACGGGGAAAGGTGCTCTTTTTCTTTGTATCTGTGGAATACCACTGTACGGAGGAACCCATGGTCAGGTCGTCTGCCACTTCCGGAGCCAGTTCTTCGCCAAACTCTTCACGGCTTTCGCGCCCCATGCGGTAGTCGGCTCCTGCCAGGAATCCGATGGTGCCATCACCCGTACAATCGGAAAACAGAGGAGCTTTGAAGCAGATCTCTTCTCCTGTCTCTATGTGCCTGGCGGTCACAGATACGACTTTGTTTTCGCTCGTTTCTACGGCTATCGCCCGGTAGTTGGAGAAGAGTGTGATGTTCTTTTCACCAGCGATGAAGGCTTCTTTTTTCTTATCTTCGTAAGCCTCGGCGGGGTTGGCATTTCCCTGACGGGAGTGCCCGAATTCGCGGAGCATGCGTCCCAGTCCTTTGTTGGGCTCCATCTCGATGGTCCCTCCGAGATGTACGCGGATCTCGGCACTGTTGTTGCCTCCCAGTACCGGGCGGTCGTTGATCAGCGCCACGTTGCAACCCAGCCGGGAAGCGGTGGCTGCGGCACACATTCCCGCGATGCCGCCGCCTACAACCACCAGATCGAAGGTCTCTGTCTGCTGCGGTGTAGCAGGAATATTCAACAATTTCTTTCTGAAGGCAGACAGTTCCTTGATGTCGGAAGGAGGAGTTTTGCCCTCTTCGGTGGTGAAGTAAATCGCATCGCAACGGCCGTTGAAGCCGGTAAGGTCTACCAGCGAGACTGTCGTTTGGGGGTTGCTGATGGTGACTTTGCCGGCAGATTGCCAGTACCATTCCGACCCTTTACTGCCCAATACGGCAGACAGTTTTCTGTTGCCGACTTTTATCTGGAACTTTCCCGGGCCTTCTTTATCCGTCCAGGGCGAAGTCCAGTTGAAGGTACGTACATAAACGTAGTACGTGCCTTTCTCGGGGAAGGTCACTTCGGTAGTGGCATCGGCCACCGGAATGCCCAGCCCGTGAGCCAGCAGATAGGGCGAACCCATCAGGTCCATAAACTGCTGATCCAATACCCATCCGCCTTTGTCGCGGAAACTTTCTGTCTCTACCAGGAGCTCCGCCGCATAGCTCCAGGGACAGCAGCATAGCAGGAGGATGTAGAATATCTTTTTCATATGGTTTGTTTTGAATGTTGTGGTGTATCTGTTCGCTGTTCACCGGGAGTTGTACTCCCGGTGTATTTACTATCAGGACTTTTAGTCCGTCATAACTTTTTTATCTATAAAAGGCTGGGACCTGACGGAGTACAACTCCGAAGAGCAGATAGTCGGGAAGTACGACTCCCCTCCGACCGGAGATTACCAACATATACAGTAATTTATTATTTATACCAGCATTTTATACCATTACTATGGGTTTGATTGTACGTACAGCCGCGTAGCGGTGACATGTTTGTAGCCCCGTGCGGAAGCGCGGGGGGAAAAGAACGTAGGTGAATTGCGCCCCTATCGGGGTGCTATGTACCGTATGTTTTACCTTTTCGACAGAATAATTTATTATACCGTTATACATACGCTTCTGTTTATATACCATTTTGTAGTAACATAGCACCGCTATGCGGCGCATCTGTTTTTGATTGTATGTTTTCCCCGCGCTTCCGCACGGGGCTACAAACGTGTCACCGCTACGCGGCTGGTACGTGTAATTTTTATTACTTCACCGTCACCTCCGTCAGCTTCACCCATCCTTCCGGAGTCAGATGATCTTCTTTGGCAGAGATCAGTATACCGATCTCATTATCCTTGTTGGTATCCACGATCCCTACAGCCCACATATATTTACCTGCGGTCACATCGGAGATTGTCGGACTGAAGGTATAGTTGGTCGGCGTACCTTTGATCCATTGCGATGGTTCGGCTTCCTCATCTATAAACATATATTGGGGGGTCAGGCTTTCTGTGTCCAACAATGCGAATGCCACCTTGAACCTATCCTTCCATTGCTGGATATTGGTCGGGCAATATCCCCATCCCAGATTGAGCCAGCGATGTGTAATAGTTGCTTTGGAACCGCTTTTCACGGAAGGGGGCAATGTCAGTCTGTCGGGGTACAGCCTGTATCCGCCTTCGGCAATGAACTCTTCTACCAGCGCATAAGCCTCATTGAACCAGGAGAATGTCTCCGAGTTGACCAGGTCACTGTTGTATCGGAAATCCATCATATTCACATATGCCCCTTTGGCCTCTTCGTATTCCCCTTTACGCACATCGGCGTAGTCTGCATATCCATCTCCTTTGATGGAACCACCGTGTGAAGTCTTCACCCAGCCACCTTCCATAATGATCGGAACTTTGTGCCTTTTGCTGGCTGCGAAGTTGCGTTCCCAGGTCGAATAATACGTCTTCATACCGAATGCATCGTGACGCAGGGAGTATCCTTTACTGATGGCTTTCTCCAACAGACGTTCCGTATCCGGATCGTAGTTGCTGCCGTCCCACTCTTTGCCGGTACCGATCCAGCGGTGGTAGTTAATGATCACGGGTACTTTAGTAAAGGCATTCGCATAAAGTTCCGTACCGTAGTCAAAGACTGCTTCCCGGGGAGTCATGTCTCCCGTAGAATAGAGCACTGTATGATACTCTCCCCATTTGCCGAAACCCTGTCCGCTGACAAACTGTACGATGTCCGGATCATTAAATGTTTTGGCAAACTCCTGTATAAACTTCGTGTAGTACTGCTGAAATACCGGATTGTCCGGGTAGGGCGACCATACCCTTACGGAGCCGGTAGTTGTTTCGTATCCTTCGATGCCGGGAGCATTCTTTACATAGTCCGGGGTGAAATTGTAATGCTTGTCCCGGCTGTCTACCACGAAAGTAAAAGCGAGTTTCATGCTTCTCTCTCTGGCACCATCTACCAGTTCTTTGAACCGTTGTGCTGGTTTGGTGTTCACACCCTCGTTCCAGATGTATACCCCCTCTTGCGGATTGAAGTCGGACCATGCTCCACGGATATATAGAGTCGTCGCATAGTCCGAAACCTTTATAGTCCCTTTGGTAGATGGCAGATTGTCGTAATCTTTCCAGAAAGTTGTGGATAGTCCGTCACCTATTCCGGAATAGAGTACCCAACCTGTCATGGGGTTGCGCAACATTTTGGTTCTCTCCGGTGAGACAGTGACCTGTACATTGTCTGTGGTGTCGGGATCATCACCGCCTCCGCCATCTGGTCTGTCTCCATTGTCGCTACAAGCGCCAAAGCTGACGAAGTAAGCCAGCATACAACCGATGGCTGTAAGCATGAATCTATTTTTTTCTGTTTTCTTGTTCATGGCTGATTAATTGCAAAAGTTAAACAGGCTCTAATGAATTCAGTTTTGTTTCTTTGATCAGACCTGTTGTTTGTGAATCAGTGAGAATGTATAGACTGATTATGCCATACCTTCTCTCCATCTGGTGAAAACTTGCGATCCGGTATGGCATTGATCAGTTGATTGTATAGAATGACTAATTACCTATTATCGAATATTACATATAAGTTCTGAATGTCTACCATGACGAAGTTGGTATTCTCCGGCAGGAGGAAGAATGCATATCTGTTGTCTCCCTGACCTTCCACAACTGTATAAGAAGTGCCTGAACTTGTGGCGAGATAGCCATTCTTCACATTTCTCTCGGCATCGGCTGTAGATCCATACGCATACACATTGTTGTGTATATTGGAAACGGTAAATCGTATGGCTCCGCTGTAGCTTTGTTTATCGTACCCATCGGTTACGGCTTTTCTTGGCAGCACGTCTCCCTTGTAGACAAATACATACGGATTGGCCAGACTCTGTGTCAGTACATATTGCGTATGATAGCCCTTCTCAAATCCGATGTTGCCTTCCCACGCATTGAAACCACCGTACATCCAGAGTTCTTCCACTGCCGAGACGTATGGATTGATTCCGTCCACGGTATTGTTCCAGGATACTTCTTTCGTTTGCGGATCCGTTTCCGGAGAATAGATCGTGATCATCTTCGTATCGATATTCACCACAATGCGGTAGGTACCTGCTGTCGTGATGTTCCAGTGGTTGGAACTTTCCGCAGTGGTTGTTTCTACCTGGTTGAAGTTCACTGTATTTCCATCGTTGATGGCCTGATTTCCTTCTGCATTCGGTACAATAGACATTTCTTTCTTCCCGTCGTACAAGAGTGGCAGGTAGAGTGTTCCCTCTTTCAGTTCACCCCTGAAAGCATAGCAATATTCGTCTTCCAGCGTCTGTGTCATTTCTATGTGATAATCTACTGCCGTACCACCTACATACAACTGCTCCATATTCACAATGTCTCCGGCAGGAATAATAGTCACCGTCTGTGTTGCCAGATTGACACTTACGCTGTATCTGTCGGCTTCCGGGATGATCCATACACCGGCAGACTCCATGGAACTAACCTGTGCCTGCATGGCTTCATTTGTAATTTCCTGTTGAGACATTTTCGGAGCTACTGCATTTTCTTTTTCTTCTTCTCCGTAGATAATGGGGAAGTTGATTGTTCCTGCAGACAAGTCTCCGGTGTAGACAAATAGTTGGGAGTTATTGTCTCTTGCTGCAATTTCTATATCATTGCTTCCTACAGCTGTACCCGACATAAACAGTCTGTCTGCCAGGAATTGCTTCGGACCGTATGTTTTTACTTTTACTGTAACTGTAGATATCTCCGGAATGATCACACGGGGACCATCATAGGAGGCTGTAACAGTAAATTGCAGTGTCCCGCTGGTGCTGGTGAGTTGACCCCAGTGGTCTACCAACATATCCTGCAGCTCTTTGTGAGTATACGTTCTTTTGAATATGCCATCGTCTTCGTACTCTTTGATCGTGGGAATATCCACACTACCCATCAGGTCGATCTCATACAGATAAGTAATGATATAATCTGATCCCAGATCGGAGGCAGGTTCCCATTCCAGGGTCAGGGCAGTTTCATAGGGAGTATCTTCATTCAGTATAAGATCATTAGTATCTGCAGTAAGTTCCAGACTGTACTGATTACGGGAATAAGTATCATCGGGCTTGTCATCACAGGCTACAAAGAAGCAACTGAGAAGTGCGATGTAAAGATACTTAAATAAGCTGTTGTTCAGATTGATATGTTTTCTCATCATAGTCGTTTTATTACTATATTTTGTTTTTTATGAGGTAATGAAGGTCGCCTCCGATGAATGTTGAAGATTCATCGGGACAAAAAAGTTGATCGAAAAGGCCGCCTCACAAACTGAGTGATGAAGAGAGACGAGGCGGCCTGTAACTACTAAAATTTGATCAACAATCTTAACCTTAAAAATTAATATCCGGGGTTCTGCTCCAGATTGGGACTTACTTCCACTTCTGCCGTAGGGATCGGCCACAGGTATTGGCGATCGTCCCAGATGCGTTGAGACAATACAGATATCTGACCTGCTCTTTCCATGGCAGAGAAATCGGCAACACCGTCCTCATCCAGTGTCGGAGTCGTTGGCCAGAACCATAAATCTCTGGAAGTAATTGTATTGATCAGATCTGAAGCAGGGTAGAGTATACCGTAGTTTTTGGTATTCAGAGCTTTGGTAGCCAAGCGCCAGCGGATCAGATCCATATAACGCATACCTTCGTTGGCCAGTTCCACCCTACGCTCCAGTCTGATGGTTTTTCTCAGTTCTGTCTGACCCGTATTGGTTACAGTCGGGTATCTGTCTGTATCCGCTACTCTTACTCCATAGCCGCGTGCACGTACCATGTTGATGGCATTGATTACAGAATCATCAATGTCGTTCATTTCGATTTTTGCTTCAGCATACATCAACAGTACATCTGCATAGCGCATGATCACATAGTCACGGTCTACTTGTTTCCCGTTTTCCGTCCAGGTAATATCAATTCCTTTTTTCCAGTTCAGAGCATTGTAAGAGGCATATTGATTTACTGCGCGGTTGTCATTGTTGTCCTGTTCCACGCCGGTTGTATAGTTCATCACCTTAGTTACTTCCGGATGTGGGTCGTAGTGGAATCCTACATGTGTAGTCCCAAATTCAACAATCGTTTTTGCACAACGCGGATCTCTGTTCTCAAATGGATTCCGGGGATT
>DALZBD010000124.1:0-9170 GCA_031977515.1 Bacteroides sp.
CTTGTAGAGACGCATATTTGCGTCTTCATATTTATATCTCCATATTTACATCTGAATAAAAAACGAGCAACATTTGCGCTCTTTTTTTATTCTAAAACAATTTACCAATTGTCCGTGCGGAACGGATACAGGGGTAGTCCTCTGTGATCGGCCATATTGCCAGGCAGGTAGTTACGGAATCCATAGCGTACAGCTACAGGATGTTTCACCTTTTCGCTGGTCACTATGATCTGCCGGTTCCAGTTTACCTCTGCTCGAGCCGGATAAAATACCCGGTCTTCTCCGGCTATTTCAAAGCCTTTTACATCCTGCATCCGGCTGAACCCTTCTTCCACCCGGTCGAATTCCAGTACGATGCTGTTTCCTGTTAGTTCCATCGAACGGTAGACAGGACCTCTTGCGCGAATCCCCTGCACACCATAGGTCTCGGAAAGAGCCAGATAGCCCAACCGTTTTCCTATTTCTGTTTTGTTGCGTGGATGTATGTTAGTAGACTCAAACGGTTCTACCAGATCATTTACAGATACCATTCCACTGTTGGGAATAAGTTCCTGTGCCCGGAATTGTGCTTCGCGCAGGTACGCGCCCCAATCGCCCTCTCCATATTCGTACGGGGCGATCTCCACAAAATAGAAAGGGACCTCTCCCAGTTCCCATTCTTTGCGCCAGAGGGATACCATCGTGGCCAGACGTTCGGCATAGGTCTTGTGTTTGCCTACATTGGACTCTCCCTGATACCATAGAAATCCACGTATCGTATAATTTTGCAAGGGCTTCAGCATGCCGTTGTACATGATCATCGGTTTGAGGTAGTGTACAGCTTCTTCACTACCCGCTTCGGAGATATCTATGTCCGGATATCCCGAGAGGATCTCTTCCGGGAGCCAGCCTTCTACCCGAGAGCCTCCCCAGCTGCAATGGATGATACCGACCGGAACATTCAGTACACGTTGCACAAGCATAGCGAAATGATAAGCTGTGGCACTGAACCATTGGGCATTCTCCGGATTACTTTCCATCCATTTGCCCGGAACGTTTTCCTGAGGAGTGAGAGCCGCGGTTTTAGGGATGGTGGCAAATCGTATGGCCGGGTAGTTACCCGCTTCTGCAATGGTCTGGTTGGAGTCCATAATGGGACAATTAAAGAAACCGTTGAGCGGCATTTCCATGTTGGATTGTCCGGAGCACAGCCATACTTCTCCAATAAGGATGTTGCGCAGGGTCACAGCTTCTCCGTCGGAAATAGTTATGTGATAAGGAGTGTAACTTGCCCCGGGAGTGGAAATCTCTATGAGCCATTTCCCTTCTCTGTCGCTTTGGGTAGTATAGTGGATGCCCTGCGTATCCCAGCCGGGGGATACGGTCACGGTGCTTTCCGGAGTGGAAGTTCCCCATAGCTTTATCCGGGTGTTTTGTTGCAGGACCATGTGGTCGCTCAGGATCTCGGGCAGTACGATGTGTGCATGGGTTGCAACTCCTATCCACACAAGTAAAAGTGCACAGTAAAGTCGTCTGATCATAGTATCTCATTTGGGATTTGTGCTACGAAGATAAAAGAAAAAGGTTGAAAAGCAGGCAGGAAGTTTGCAAAGTATAATAAAAGATCAATCAAGTATCATTCTGACTACATTCCATATACTCTTGCAAGAAAGTTGTATATCCTGACCGGGCTTTTTAAGAATATTTCTTTGATAAATTAATATTTTTTACGAAGTTTGCATGGCCCAAGGAAAAGAAATGCTTTGCCGGACAGTCATTGTTGCAGAGGTCTTGAGGAAGAATGGGAACCGTTCCGGTGAAAACCTTGTTACTAAGAAATAATATACACCTATGAAGACGACATATACCTTTTCTGTCTTATGCCTGACCTTACTGTTTTCATTGCTGACACCAGCAGCTTTTTCGCAGGAACAGTTTATGTTCAGGCACATTGCTGCCAAAGACGGATTGTCACACAATCAGGTCAATGCCATCTATAAAGACAGTCAGGGCTTTATGTGGTTTGGCACTGCCGGTGGGCTCAACCGGTACGACGGGTATAACTATCGCGTTTTCCGATCCGATGAAAAAGATCCCTTTTCTCTTATAGACAATTATGTCGAAGATATCCAGGAAGATGGCCAGGGCAATCTATGGATACATACAGCTTCCGGATATGTGGTCTATGACCGGAAACATGAAATTTTCCGGCGCGACATACCTGAGCTGCTGAAAAAAACAGGCATTGAGTTTGAAGGTGTGGTCGAGGTCGTGCATATCGACCGGCAGAAGAATCTCTGGATCTATGTACCCGGTGTCGGAGGGTTTCAATACCAATCTGCAGAGAAAAAGTGGATTGCTTATCCACACGGCGGGCAGACAGGCTTGTCGGAAGGCGTGGTGTCGGGTATCAGTACCAGTGCCGAAGGAGGATTGTTTCTGTTCGATGACGGTCGGTTGGAATGTGTCGATTTTCACGAAGGGAAAGTCATTCGCCGGGATCATCACATCTCTGAGAATTCAGGTTTTATTTCCAATAAGCATACTTTGTTTGTAGACAGTGACGGTGATTACTGGGTCTATTCCAAAGCCTCTTCCGGCATCTGGTATTTCGAACGTGCACAGGCAAGGTGGCAACATTTTACAGACCACAGCCGTAGCTTTCCTTACCGGCTTTCCAGCAATGTGATCCAGGGGGTAGCGGAAGACAAGAAAGGACGTATCTGGCTGGCAACTGACCACGGAGGCGTGGATATCATTGACAAGGCGACCGGCTATCTGCAGAATCTGCGTCATGAAGTCACCAATCCGCGCACCATCTCCAACAACAGCATCAACTGTGTGTATATAGACGATGTGGATCTGATCTGGATCGGTACCTATAAAAAAGGAATTTCGTATTACGGAGAGAGTTTGTTCAAGTTTGCTCTTGAAGATTTTACGGAGTATAAACTTACCCGGAATTTTGATTCCGATATCACCTATATCCAACCCGACAACCAGGGATATATCTGGCTGGGTACCAATGGCAATGGTCTGATGCGCTGGAACCGTGTCACAGGCGAGAAAAGGTTGTACGAGCCCGATCCCGATTCTCCGCATGGATTGTCCAGTGGAGTGATCGTAGGCATGTGTGCAGCCCGTGACGGTAAGCTCTGGATCGGAACTTATCTGGGTGGTTTGAACTGTTTCGACGGACAGAGATTCAAACGTTACATGCCGGAAGTGGGAAATCCCAACTCTCTGGCAGATATCAATGTCTGGTCTGTCATAGAGGAGGAAGACGGTACGCTTTGGATCGCTACTCTGGGGGGCGGAGTCCAGCATTTCGATCCTGAAAGCGGCCATTTTACCACGTATGCCGGAACGGACTATCTGACTTCTGACTATGTCTCTTCTATTTGTTTCGGGAGAAACGATCTGATCTATATCGGTACTGCGGTGGGGCTGACCATCTATCACAAGAAGACAGAACATTTCGAACAACTGGCCGGCAACAGAAGTGGCACACGGGAGTGGTCCAACCACAACATACATCAGGTTTTTGAAGACAGCCGCGGACTGTTGTGGATCGGTACACGTGACGGATTGAATGTCTTTGATCTGAAAGCCGATACGATCGGGGTGCTCCGCAGTGCCGATGGTCTTGCAGACGATATCATCTGTGCCATCACAGAAGATAACGACCATAATATATGGGTTACAACATCCAATGGTGTTTCCAATGTAGTGGTCTCTACAGATCCCCGGACAGGAAGCTACCAGTATACTTTCCATAATTATACGGATGTAGACGGGTTGCAATCCGGAGAGTTCAATATGCGATCCATTGCCCGTACTTTTCGCGGAGAGATTGTCATGGGAGGAAACAATGGGTTCAATATTTTTCAGCCGGGCCATATCCGCTACGATGCCAGCCTGCCTAAAGCTGTCTTTACCGGGCTTACTCTTTTCAATCAGGAGGTGAAGGTCGATTCGGTATATAGCGGAAACAAAATACTGGATGTCTCTCTGGGTGAAACGGAACGGATCGAACTCAAATACCGGCAAAATGTATTCTCTGTCTCCTTCTCCGGGATGAATTATATACTTCCCGAGAAGACGGAATATGCCTATATGCTGAAAGGGTTTAATTCGGACTGGTTGTACACCGAAGATGGTCAGCACACGGTGACCTATACCAATCTGGCTCCCGGTAAGTATACCCTGATGGTAAAGGCAGCCAACAGCGATGGTGTCTGGAACGAGGAACCCACCGAACTGGAGATTGTGATCCGGCCACCGCTGTGGCGATCCAGGGGAGCGTATATCCTGTATGGTATTCTTCTGCTGGCAGCTCTGCTTTTTGCACGGTACCTGCTGTTGCGCAGCGAACGGCATAAGTTTGAGGTGAAACAACTGGAACTCGAATCCGAACGGAATATGGAGTTGAACGAGATGAAACTCCGTTTCTTTACCAATATCAGTCACGACCTGCGTACTCCATTGACACTGATCATCTCTCCGCTGGAGAATATGATCCGTACGATGCCCATAGATGAATACAAGCAAAAGCTGGTGATGGTACACCGCAATTCGCTTCGTCTGCTCAACCTGGTGAATCAGTTGCTCGATTTTCGGAAGAGTGATGTAAGCGGCCACCTGCTGAGCCCCATCACGGAAGATGTGATCCCGTTTATGAAGAATATCTGTCAGTCCTTTGTACAGGTATCCGAGAAAAAAGGGGTTGCTCTCAACTTCTCTTCTCAGTTCAATGCTTTGTGGATGGAGTTTGACGAAGATAAGCTGGGTAAGATCATGATGAACCTGCTTTCCAATGCTTTCAAGTTTACAGAAGAGGGCGGAGATGTGGATGTCAGTGTGAATCTTCTGCCTGCTACCGCCGACAAACCGGAGCAACTGGAGGTGCGCATTACAGATACCGGTATCGGAGTCCGGGACGAAGACAAAGAAAAGATCTTCGAACGCTTCTATCAGGTACAACATTCGGATGAACACAAGTTTATAGGTAGTGGTATCGGGCTGCACATGGTCAAAGAGTTCGTCACTCTCCATTACGGTCATGTGTGGGTGGAAGACAATGCTCCCAAAGGATCTGTATTTATTTTCACGATTCCTGTCGTACGTACTGCGCTGAACAATGAAGAGTTGGCCGGCCTGCAAAAAGTGGGACAGGAGGTAGACAAAATAACCTTCGTGCAGACATCCGGTTTTCAGGTAACACAGGAAGAAGAGGTACAGGTGTTACTTGCGGAAGCTCCTGTCATCCTGCTTGTGGATGACAACGACGATTTCCGTTATTTCCTGAAAGATTGTCTGAAAGGAAATTACCGGATCGAAGAGGCATCTACCGGTCTCGAAGCCTGGAAGATGATCCCGGATCTGCAACCCGATATCATTGTCTGTGATGTGATGATGCCCGAACTGGACGGACACGAAGTCTGCCGTCTGGTCAAGAGCGACATACGTACTTCCCATATTCCACTGATCATGCTCACTGCCCGCAGTGCGGACGAGGAAAAGGTCGAAGGCCTTTCTATCGGTGCGGATGATTATATTACGAAACCTTTCAATTTCGAGATACTTTCTCTGCGCATTAAGAAACTGTTGGAGTCCCGTCAGCAACAACGGGAAAACTTCCATGGGCAGATCGATCCGTCTCCCAGCGAGATCACGATCACTTCACTGGACGAAAAACTGATCCAGCGGGCGGTGCAATATGTGGAAGACAACATCGGACGCAGCGATCTTTCCGTGGAGGAACTGAGTCGGGAACTGGGCATGAGCCGGGTGCATCTTTACAAGAAACTGATGGCCATTACCGGTAAGTCTCCCATTGAGTTTATCCGGGTGATCCGGCTGAAGCGCGCGGCACAACTGTTGCGTGAAAGTCAGTTGAATGTTTCGGAGATCGCCTACGAAGTCGGCTTCAACAGTCCCAAGTATTTCAGCAAGTATTTCAAGGAAGAATTTGGTGTGTTGCCTTCCGACTACAAAGGGCGTTAACAAACCAAACCCTTTCGGGAAACATACGGTAGCCCCCTATCATACAAATCGTACCTGCTTATAAAACATAGTATCATTTCCGGTTTTTGCAATTGTCGTACTTTTACGATGATGAAATTCAAAAAGTCAAGATGACTTCAATAACCAGAAACATATAAAAGGAAATGATGAAAAACACTTGTTTGTACTTGTTGGCGATCCTTCTCTTTACTGCCTGTGGAGGCAGGGGATACGAGAAGATCTCAGACGGAATTGTAGTGAAAGTAAAGCAGGAGCAGCCGGGCGATGTGAGCCGTGTGCGCCTCGAAGTCGTGGATGAAAAGATCATCCGGGTGTCTGCAACGGCAGAGAATAAATTTGTAGATGAGAAGAGTCTGATCATTGTTCCTCTTGACTACAAAGTTCCTTTCGAAGTGGAGGAGAACGAAGAAGAGGTGACACTTTCCACCTCTGCCCTGCGTGCCATTGTCACATTGGCCACAGGGGAAGTTCGTTTTACCGATCTGGCAGGCAATCTCATTCTGCGTGAAAATACCGGAGGCGGAAAGTCGTTCAGAGAGATCGACGTAGAAGGAACCAAAGGATACGAATTGCGTCAGGTATTTGAATCTCCGGCCGACGAAGCTTTCTACGGACTGGGTCAGCATCAGGCCGACGAATTCAATTACAAAGGAAAGAACGAAGAACTTTTCCAGTACAATACAAAGGTGTCTGTTCCTTTTGTGATCTCTAATAAAAACTATGGCATTTTGTGGGACAACTATTCGTTGAGCCGTTTCGGTGACAGTCGCGATTATGCGCAACTCAATGATGCCTTTACATTATATGATAAGAGCGGAACCCCGGGTGGACTCACCGGTACATATATCCCTTCTCCACGCAGTGGAAAAGAAACACTGGTGCGTACAGAGCCTTTCCTCTATTTTGAGAACCTGAGTGCCAATAAAGAATTCCTTCCGAAAGAATTCCCCCTGATGGGATCCAACGTAACTTTTGAGGGTGAACTGGAACCTGCCGAAAGCGGTGAATTCCGTTTCCACCTCTATTATGCCGGATACGTGAAGGTATACCTGAATAACGAACTGATCGTACCCGAACGTTGGCGTACGGCATGGAATCCCAACAGTTATAAATTTGCGGAAACGCTGGAAGCCGGAAAGAAAGTACCTCTCCGTATCGAGTGGGAACCCGATGGGGGAGAGTCTTACTGTGCCTTGCGTGTGCTCACTCCGGTACCTGATGCCGAACAAAACAAACTGGCTATATTCAGTGAGATGGGCAATGAGATCGACTATTATTTCGTGTATGGAGACTCTATGGACGAGGTGATCAGCGGATACCGTACACTGACAGGCAAATCGCCTATCATGCCCAAATGGGCCATGGGTTACTGGCAGAGCCGCGAACGTTACAAAACACAGGACGAGATCCTGGATGCGTTGAAAGGATTCCGTGATCGTGAAATACCTATCGACAATATTGTACTGGACTGGAGCTACTGGCCCGAAGATGCATGGGGCAGCCATGACTTTGACCTGGCCCGCTTCCCGGATCCGAAGGGAATGGTAGATGCCATTCATGATATGAATGCCAAAATGATGATTTCGGTATGGCCTAAATTCTATATGACTACCGAACACTTCAAACAGTTTGATGAAAAAGGCTGGATGTACCGCAGGGCTGTGGAAGACAGCATACGCGACTGGATCGGCCACGGATACATCGGCTCGTTCTACGATGCCTACAGCGAAGGTGCTCAGAAACTGTTCTGGCAGCAGATGGAAAACAAACTGTATCCGTTGGGTATCGATGCCTGGTGGATGGATGCCAGTGAACCCAATGTACGTGACTGTACCGATATGGCATATCGCAAGGCATTGTGTGGTCCTACCGCTCTGGGGCCTTCTACCAAATATTTCAATGCGTATGCCCTGATGAATGCGAAGGCTATCTATGAAGGATTGCGCGCGGCAGATCCGGATCGTCGTATCTTCCAGCTGACCCGTTCGGGTTTTGCCGGATTGCAGAGATATGCTACAGCTACCTGGAGTGGAGACATTGCTACCCGTTGGGAAGATATGAAAGCACAGATCTCGGCCGGGCTTAATTTTGCCATGAGCGGTGTGCCCTACTGGACCATGGATATCGGTGGGTTCTGTGTGGAGCGTCGGTACGAGATGGGACAACACGAATACGACCGCACCGGACGTGAAAATGCAGACCACAAAGAGTGGCGCGAGCTCAACGCACGCTGGTATCAGTTCGGAGCCTTCTGTCCGTTGTTTCGTTCGCACGGTCAGTTTCCTTACCGCGAGCCCTGGAACATTGCTCCGGAAACTCATCCGGCCTATAAGTCTATGGTGTATTACAACGAATTGCGTTATCACATGATGCCATACATCTATTCACTGGCCGGAATGACCTATTTCAATGATTACACGATCATGCGTGCGCTGGTGATGGATTTCGGTAAGGATACCAAAGTCAATGATATCGGCGACCAGTATATGTTCGGACCTGCACTGATGGCGTGTCCGGTATACGAATACGGAGCCCGCAGCCGTGAGGTCTATTTCCCCGAATCTTCCGGTTGGTATGATTTCTATACCGGTCAGTACCTCACAGGCGGACAGCGTCGTACCGTAGCTGCTCCTTACGAACGTATTCCTCTCTATGTACGCGAAGGTGCTATCATTCCTTACGGACCGGCTTTGCAGTACAGCGATGAGAAACCGGCGGAGCATATTACTCTTTATGTGTATGCCGGACAAAATGGAACGTTCACACTTTATGAAGATGAAAATGTGAATTACAACTACGAAAAGGGTAAATTTGCCATGATCCCGTTCGAGTATGACGACGCAGCCCGTTCGCTGGTGATCGGCAGCCGGGAAGGGGAATTCGATGGAATGTTGCAGCAACGTACCTTTGATATCGTACTGGTGGATCAGGACAATCCGAAACCGTATGATCCTGCCCGGAAAGGGAATACAGTAACGTATGACGGAACCCGTCAGATCGTGAAATTATAAGAAGCGGGTTCGGTTTTAGCCAATGCCGACCCGGGTGTTGGCTAAAACTGACCTTCGATTGACCTTGTGGACTGCTGGTTTTTTCTTTTTCTTGTTTGTGCTGAGACGCAAGGTATTGCGTCTCTACAAGTAAATCGCGTTGAAAAGAAAGCA
>DALZBD010000125.1:0-9138 GCA_031977515.1 Bacteroides sp.
ACGGATCGACATCATTTATCTCTGTTACCCCAACAACCCGACCGGAACGACCCTGACCAAAGCCCAACTGAAAAAATGGGTAGACTATGCATTGGCCAACGATACCCTCATCTTATACGACGCAGCGTATGAGGCCTATATACAGGACCCGGATATCCCCCACTCCATCTATGAGATCAAAGGGGCACGGAAATGTGCGATCGAATTCCGCAGTTTTTCCAAGACAGCCGGATTTACCGGAATACGGTGCGGATATACGGTAGTACCCAAAGAGTTGACGGCAGGTACCCTGACCGGTGAGAGAGTTTCCCTCAACAAACTGTGGAACCGCCGCCAATGTACCAAATTTAACGGCACCTCCTACATCACCCAACGGGCAGCGGAAGCGATCTATAGCCCGGAAGGAAAAGAGCAGATCCGTACAACAATAGATTATTACATGACCAACGCTCGTATCATGAAGGAAGGACTGGAAATGGCCGGACTCAAAGTATACGGCGGAGAAAATGCTCCCTACCTCTGGGTGAAAACACCAGCCGGTGTGAGCTCCTGGAAATTCTTCGATCAGCTTCTGTACGAGGCACACGTAGTGGGCACACCCGGTGTAGGGTTTGGCCCCAGCGGAGAGGGATACCTCAGGTTGACTGCCTTCGGAGAACGGGAAGATTGCATAGAGGCCATGAAGAGAATAAAGAAGTTATAAGTTTTAAGTAGTGAGTTTTAAGTTTTAAGCTTTTACTGCGCTGTGAAAACTCCAGGTTTTAAGTGACACGGAGATATTCACAGTTGAAACAAACTAATTACTCACCACTTAAAACTCAAAATCCATTGATAGTTACAGCGCGCTACTATATACCAAGGACGACAATCCTGACTAAAATGAGTTTCTAATTTAAAGGTAAAAAGAAATGATGAAAACAAATGTAAAATTGGGGATAATAACGGTAGCAATCTTATCAATGGCATTGCCTTCGACGCTGAAGGCACAGGACAAATTAGAAGTCTCTTTCGGAGCCGACGCGGTGAGCCGCTATGTATGGCGCGGAGAAGACCAAGGATCGGGAGCTTCGATCCAACCAGAGTTGAGCTTTGCTTACAAAGGTTTCTCACTCACTGCCTGGGGAAGCACGAGTATCTCCGAACTGGAAGCCAAAGAGTTTGACATCACTTTGGGATATGAAATAGGTGGATTCGGCATTGCAGTGACTGACTACTGGTGGGCAGGTGAAGGACACCGCTACGGAAATTACAGCGATTCACACTTCTACGAAGCGGAA
This sequence comes from Bacteroides sp., assembly GCA_031977515.1. Lineage (GTDB taxonomy): Bacteria > Bacteroidota > Bacteroidia > Bacteroidales > Bacteroidaceae > Bacteroides. The sequence goes on from DALZBD010000125.1 coordinate 1,278, forward strand.
CTTAGCTATAATTTCGGAGAGAAATGTCCACTGACACTGTCGGTAGCTACCATGTTTGCAGGAGCGGACAAGAAAGAAAGTGATCCGGACAAACAAAATTTCTCTACGTACATCAGTGCCGGATACGACATCAGTCTGCCTGCGGGAGTCACACTGACACCGTTGATCGGATTCACCCCTCACCGTAGTCTGTACAGCAACGGCAAAAAAGGTGCACTGTCCGAAGTCTCACTGACAGCCAGCAAGGAGGTGAAGATCACCAACAGCTACAGTATCCCAGTCTTTGTACAGGCCATTGCCGCTCCGGCATACGATCAGACCTATCTGGTGTTTGGCGTGAGTTTCTGAGAAATCTCTGTAGAGATGCAAAATCTTGCGTCTAAGGAAACAGGAAAAGACAAGCAAAATACAAAAGAGTGTACGGTGTGCGGTAGTTAGAGTTTATTGAATTATCGGTTTGTTGTATGATAACCTGCTATGGCTATCACCACACCGTACCTCTTCTCAACAGGTTTAGACACACTAATTTACAAGGTATGAAAAAGATTGAAGCAATTATCAGGAAGACTAAATTCGAGGATGTGAAAGACGCCCTCCTCGAAGCCGACATCGAATGGTTTTCTTACTACGATGTAAGAGGAGTCGGCAAATCCCGCCAGGGACGCATCTACCGCGGCGTGGTATACGACACCAGCTATATAGAGCGTATCCTTATCTCTATCGTAGTACGTGACAAGAATGCGGAAAAAACCGTACAGGCTATTATCAAAGCAGCCCAGACCGGTGAGATCGGCGACGGGCGTATCTTCGTGATACCGATTGAAGACGCCATCCGCATCCGTACGGCAGAACGTGGAGATATTGCATTATACAATGCCGAACACGAAAGATAAAAGACTGTAAGAGAGAGAATTTATCAAACAAAACATAGAGCCCGGAATGGGGCAATCAGAGGTAGATCATCAGACCTGCCAGCCCCCCTTATATTCCGGAAGAAACAGAATAGTTATGAAAAAGATATTGAAAACATACATAAAACCGGGGCGTAAGACAGTCTTGCTGACTTTGTCACTGCTCCTGGTATGCGTCCTGATCACACGCCTGTCTGCACAGGATAGCACAGCCGTGGAAGTAGTACCCATCGCGGAATTTGCAGAGGAGGCAGTAGCTGCTACAGAAATAGTAACAACAGATGCCGGAGAAGCTGCCGCAGCTACCACATTGGCCGACCTTGCTATGGGTCTTGATACTGTATGGATGTTACTGGCTGCCATGCTGGTATTCTTTATGCAACCCGGGTTTGCTCTGGTAGAAGCCGGATTCACTCGTGTAAAAAATACAGCAAATATCCTGATGAAAAACCTGGTCGACTTCACTCTGGGATCTCTTCTCTACTGGTTTATAGGCTTCGGTCTGATGTTTGGTGTGGGAAGTTTCGTAGGTATGCCTCATTTCTTTGACCTCTCTTTTTTCGATAGTGAACTGCCACGGGAAGGATTTCTGATCTTCCAGACTGTATTCTGTGCCACTGCCGCTACCATTGTATCGGGAGCCATGGCCGAACGTACCAAATTCTCCATGTACCTGGTATACACGATCTTCATCAGTGTACTGATCTATCCCGTATCGGGTCACTGGACCTGGGGAGGAGGCTGGCTGATGAACGACGAAGTAGGTAGCTTCATGATGAACACCTTCGGTACCGTATTCCACGACTTTGCCGGATCCACCATTGTACACTCCGTTGGAGGTTGGGTAGCCCTGGTAGGGGCAGCTATCCTGGGTCCCCGTATCGGCAAATACGACAAGAATGGGAAATCCAAAGCCATCCCCGGTCACAACCTCACGCTGGCAGCCTTAGGGGTCTTCATCCTGTGGTTTGGCTGGTTCGGATTCAACCCCGGTTCACAGCTTGCCGCTTCCGGTGAGACAGATCGCCTGGCTATTTCCCATGTATTTCTGACCACCAACCTCTCTGCTTGTGCCGGTGGCTTCTTTGCCCTCGTAGTAAGCTGGTTGAAGTACGGCAAAGCTTCCCTGTCACTCACTCTCAACGGTGTATTGGCCGGACTGGTAGGTATTACTGCCGGTTGTGATCTCGTATCTCCCGCAGGAGCAGCTATCATCGGAGCCATCAGTGGTGTGGTGATGATCTTTGCCGTAGAGTTTATAGACAGAGTACTGAAGATCGATGATCCCGTAGGTGCCTCTTCCGTACACGGTGTGTGTGGATTCCTTGGAACCATCCTCACCGGTCTATTTGCCACAGAAGAAGGTCTCTTCTACGGTGGTGGTGCCTCCTTCTTCGGCGCACAGCTTTTCGGAGCCCTCGTCGTAGGTATCTGGGCTGCCGGTATGGGATTTGTGATCTTCAAAGGACTGGATAAAATCCATGGTCTGCGGGTTCCGGCACGTGTAGAAGAAGAAGGATTGGATATCTACGAACACGGAGAGTCCGCTTACAATCAGTGGTAAGTTTTAAGTGATAAATACCGTGAAAGGCTACTCAACTTAAAACTCAAAACTTAACACTAAAAAACCCGGGCGGGTCTGATCGCCTTCCCGGGAACAAGAAAACAAGAATATATAATTTGCTCTAACAATAACAACAAATCAAATTTAGGTAGTATGTCAAAATTAAGATTCAGAGTCGTAGAGACAGCTTTCAAGAAGAAAGCCGTAGAGGTGCCCACTCCTGCCGAAAGACCTTCGGAGTATTATGCGAAGTATGTCTTTAACAAGGAGAAGATGTTCAAGTACCTGCCCAGCAAGGTATATCAGAAACTGGTAGATGCGATTGACAACGGTGCTCCGCTGGATCGTTCGATTGCCAGTGAAGTAGCCGAAGGAATGAAGACCTGGGCGGTAGAGATGGGTGCGACCCACTACACACACTGGTTTCACCCGCTGACAGAAGGAACTGCCGAGAAACACGATGCTTTCATCGAACACGACGGAAAAGGCGGTGTGATGGAAGAGTTTTCCGGAAAACTACTGGTGCAGCAGGAGCCCGATGCTTCCAGCTTCCCCAACGGTGGTATCCGTAATACCTTCGAAGCACGCGGATATACCGCATGGGATCCTTCATCACCTGCTTTCCTGGTAGATGATACGCTTTGTATTCCTACTATTTTCATCTCTTATACAGGCGAATCTCTGGACTACAAAGCACCGTTGCTCAAAGCATTGCGCGCAGTGGATAAAGCAGCTGTAGAAGTATGCCATTACTTCAACCCGGACGTAAAGAAGGTATTCTCTTACCTGGGATGGGAACAGGAGTATTTCCTGATCGACGAAGGTCTGTATGCCGCCCGTCCCGACTTGTTGCTCACCGGCCGTACACTGATGGGACACGATAGTGCCAAGAACCAGCAGCTCGAAGATCACTATTTCGGTGCGGTACCCAGCCGTGTGGCAGCCTTCATGAAAGACCTTGAGATCGAAGCTCTGAAACTGGGTATTCCGGTGAAAACCCGCCACAACGAAGTAGCACCTAATCAGTTTGAGCTGGCACCCATCTTCGAAGAGTGCAACCTGGCCGTAGACCACAACATGCTTATCATGTCTGTGATGAAAAGAGTGGCCCGTCGTCACGGATTCCGTGTATTGCTCCACGAAAAACCCTTCAAAGGGATCAACGGATCGGGCAAGCACAACAACTGGTCGCTCGGTACCGATACCGGCGCACAGCTGATGGCTCCGGGAAAAACTCCGGAAGATAACCTGCGCTTCATCACTTTTGTTGTGAATACATTGATGGCCGTATACCGTCACAACGGATTGCTCAAAGCTGCGATCTCCAGTGCGACCAACGCACACCGCCTCGGGGCAAATGAAGCACCTCCTGCTATCATCTCTTCGTTCCTGGGCAAACAGCTGTCTCAGGTGTTGCAACACATTGAAGAGAGTACCACAGACGACCTGATTGGTATCGTAGGCAAACAGGGTATGAAACTGGATATCCCACAGATACCCGAACTGCTGATCGACAATACAGACCGCAACCGTACCTCCCCGTTTGCCTTCACCGGCAACCGTTTTGAGTTCCGTGCCGTAGGTTCGGAAGCCAACTGTGCCTCTGCCATGATCGCGTTGAACTCTGCCATGGCCGAACAGTTGAGCATATTCAAAAAAGATGTGGATGCATTGATCGAAAAAGGTGAACCGAAGATCTCTGCCATCCTCGAAGTGATCCGTGGCTACGTGAAAGCGTGCAAACCCATCCACTTCGACGGAAATGGCTATTGCGACGAATGGAAAGAAGAAGCCCAAAAACGGGGTCTGGACTGCGAAACCAGTGTGCCGGTGATCTTCGACAACTACCTCAAACCCGGAACCATCGCCATGTTCGAAAGCCTGGGTGTGATGAGCAAAATAGAACTCGAAGCCCGCAACGAGGTGAAATGGGAAACCTACACCAAGAAAATACAGATCGAATCCCGCGTACTGGGCGACCTGGCCATGAACCACATTGTACCGGTAGCCACTCAGTATCAGACAGACCTGATCAACAACGTATATAAAATGAAGGACTTGTTCCCGGCAGACAAATCGGCGAAACTTTCTGCCAAAAATCTGGAACTGATCGAAGAGATCGCAGATCATACCGCCTACATCAAAGAACATGTAGATGCGATGATCGAAGCCCGTAAGGTAGCCAACCAGATCGAAAACGAACGCGAAAAAGCAGTCGCCTACCACGATACCATCGTGCCGATGCTCGAAGAGATCCGCTATCACATCGATAAACTGGAATTAATCATCGACAATCAGATGTGGACACTGCCCAAATACAGGGAACTTCTGTTTATCAGATAACCTTTCAGACAGCAGAACAAAAGAACAGATATTTCGTCTGTAAATGATTTGGAAAGTCTGAATTTCATTTGTTCTTCTGTCTAAACTATATTCTACAAATATAGTGAAAGCTAAGTGGCAAAGTTCAAACTTGTTTGAAGACTTGTCCAAAGCGCATCCTATATTATTAAAATATAATGAAAGCCGAATGCAGGGAATCAAACTTGTTTGAAATTCTATGCTGAGACGCATCTTATATTATCCAAATATAAAAGTAGATAGTCTTAGACATTATCTATTTCTTTTGTTGGTTGTTTTAAGTTTGCCAGAGAGGATTGCCGGGAGGTACTCCTCTCTTTTTGTATAGTATACCACAGTTATATCACCGCTTTCCGTGGGCATACATTTTTACACATCCCACACTGAATGCATTCGCTGGAACGTATTCTTTTGTTTTGTGAAATATAGGACATGACATCCACATCCATCGGGCAATGACGGTTACAACTTCCACAGGAAGTACATTCGTTTCCGCTGGGTTTGGGTTGTATAAGTGCCACCGTAGTCTGTGCCTTCATCACCAGAGAGACCGGACAAACGATCTTGCAGAAAGCCCGCTTCTTTTTATACTTAAATGCCAGCCATATACCCACCAGATAATACAGCCCATTACCTACCAGAAACCAGATCAGTGCACCTGTTTTCCCAAATCCAAACCATGTATTCCCCCCTTTGGAGTTGATGTGCATATCTACCCAATCATAGCCCATCCAGATAAATAAGGCAGGCCAGGCCAGAGAGAAAACAAAAACAGCATAGCGTATCCATCCTGGATAAGCAGGGAGTTTACGATTTTCCTGAATAGGCAACCATTCCAATATAGCAGCCGTCCAGCAAGCCCAGCCACAGAACCCACGTCCCCAGATAAAAGGGCCAAAGATCTTAGCCACGGAATAATGGACCAATACCCGTATAAAATAGCCGGTATAGATAAATAGCAACGCATAAAAGACAGTCTCTTCCAGTTGCAGATTCTCCTTCTGCATGATTCCCATAAAGATCAGAAAGATCGGAGCACACAATAGCATAGCTATCCGACGACCGAGATCTTTCTTTTTTCCTTTGAGATTCATCGAGATCAGACAGCCGATCGTGATACTGCCACCGATCCAGGAAAATATAAGCAGGAATCCCGGCCAGCCATTGGTAGAAAACAACATCAGCCCGATACCCAGACCAATGAAAAAGGGAATGCAGTTTCTTAATATTCTTTTCATGTCGATTTTATAAATGTTCGGTTATTCAACGATTACACATAATACATTTGTACTGATACAGATCAAAAAAAACAGGTCACCCTTGCGCGCAACCTGTCTCTGAAACTTATTTATTTAATCTTTCATATTCCAGACTGGCCATAATAAAGGGACCAATGGCTTTACCCTCGTTCTGTGTAATGGTTATGTCTTTGCCGCACAGGTAATAATTGATCGTACCTGTACGCGAATGATCTTTGGCAGGACCCAGACCGGCAGAGGCACAGGACCGGATGATAGTCAGGTTGCCTTCCTCGTCTTCCACGATAAAGTTATCCAGCAATCCCTGATAAGCTCTCCGCGCTACTTCCGTATACAGGGTTTTATCCAGAACACCGATACGCATTCCTTTCAGATAAGCATAGGTAAACATACCCGATGCGGAGGACTCCATATAATTGGGAGCATCGCATACATTATATACTTTATCCTCTACGGTATCTCCTATACCATCTGCGGTAACGGTTGCGTCGTATTGTACCAGCTGATACCAGCTACCCGCCTGCGGGTCCTGATACAATGCAAGCCCTTCGGCCACCTGTTTCACATTCTCTACCAGTTGCTGATAGTCGGGATGATCTTTGGGCATGATCTCCAACACATCCACCAGAGCAGCGAAATACCATCCCATTCCGCGTCCCCAGAATTCGGGAGAACATCCGAGGAAAGGAGCTCCTTTACGTGCCCAGAACGAATTGGGATCTTCCGGATCGGCCGACCAACCGTGGTAATTCAACTTCTTCTCCGGATCGTATGTATAGGTATGTATAGTTTTGAATTGCAGAGCGATATCACTCCAGGAGGCCATATTGGCCTCTGTACCCTCTTCTGCACCGAAAAGTGCCTGCCAGCCCGCATACATAGCCGGCCCCATATAGAGACCATCGAGCCACATCTGGTTGGGATAGATTGCTTTGTGAAAAAAGCCACCGGCTCCGGGTTTACCTTCCGGAATCCGGCTGTGATGATACTTTAGTTTGTTGCGCAGGAAAGTCACACAGTCTTTATAACGCTGAGCATCTGCCTCATTGCCTTTCTTCATTTCCTCTTTGTAAAGCGCGAAGAATATCTTTCCGGCAGCCAGGTCGTCGATATTGCTTTCACCGACCTTCACAGTATCCACTCCCTGCAGGCAATAGTCAGCATAAGCCTTTACCACATCGTAATATCCCTGCTTCTCGGGATATTGCTCCCAGGCCTGCAATACACTTACTGCTACCAACCCGGGTACATAGTCCCAGTGAGCCGTAGCCAGACGCTGCTCCCGTTTGTTGCTCAGGAAGTTTTCCATCGCAACAGTCTCCACCATTTTCTGCGAATAGAGTACCACTTCCTGCTGTTTCTTTTCATTACATGCCACCAGACCGACACAGGCAGCCACCACTACTAAAATCTTCTTCATGCTTTATTCTATTAGATCTATATTCTTTATTTTCAGACAGATTATATGCCTATTACTTTATTCAGACATACGGTGAAAGCCATTCTTTAGATATAAGAACAAAAGAACAGATTTTTAGTGTTTGACTTGTTTATACGGAAGTTCTTTAATGAATTCTTTTTTGTTCTTTTGTTTTTATGTCTAAAAAAGATATACATGGGTCTCACCTCATTTGTCTGAAAGCTTGTCCGCATACAAATATACAAATAATCCTTTTCTCTCCTATCTATCTCAAATCCCGGAAGGTGAAATAAGTCAGATTTTATGATCTTCTGATCAATTTATCCATATAAAATCTGCTGTTCAG
>DALZBD010000126.1:0-9081 GCA_031977515.1 Bacteroides sp.
AAGCAGAAGGGAAGAAACCCCAGAGGTTGTCCTGTGGGAAACGGGAAGAGCCGTCGAGACGGCCATTTACTTCCAGCAGGTAGCGCCCGTTGTAGTTGTAGTTGATCCTACCGAAATAGCCCAGACAGGCCCACTGACCGTGAAGTCCGGATGCAAACTGATCGCCGGTAGCCAGTTTGAATTCCGGCTTTGTGGGGTCGATCAGGTCTCTGCGTTCCCCTGTCAGGTTCATATTGGTATAGTATTCAATATTCATACCTCCCAATACATTCAATTTGTGTTTTTTCCAGTCTTTTTTGTACCGTCCCACGATGTTACCTACATGGAAATCGCTCTGGTCGGCCGCATTTATCACTGTATTCTTGTCAGGTGTGGTCCACATCTCGTTGACAAGCGAGCCGTTCCAGAAATTCCAACCCGAGACTTCTCCGCCATTGGTACGCGTCATGCGGTCTGTACGTGTGTATACATAGTCGATATCCAGTGACAATCCTTCCAGGATATGGATCGTACTTCCTAAGGATATACGTGTGTAGTTGTTGGTGCGGTTGTTGCGGTTGGCCTGTTGGGCTTCCGTCACAGCATTGCGAAAGGGGATTCCCTCGTACGTACCGTAAGGCATCATGCGTGGCCAGCGATAGAGGTAATACCAGGAGTTGTAGTTGCTGGAAGGGGCATAGCTGAAAGGTGTTTCCAGAATGGTTTTCGAGAAAAGAAGTTTGGAACGTACATCCACCCATTGGCTGACCTTTGTGGAGGTGCCGAAGGAGACATTGTAGCGTTCAAACTTATCCTGATTCACCTTGATCACTCCTTCTTCTCCCAGATATCCGAGGCTCAGGTTGTAGGAGGTCTGTGCCACCGTACCGTTTATGGAAAGGTTGTGTGTCTGTTGAAACGCGTTTTTCTTGATAAATTCACCGGGAGCATCGAAGCTCCTGTAGAAGAAAAGCCTGTTGTCGATGATCTCGAAGTCACGTCCCATGACCATTTCGTCGCTCAGCTTCATCTTGCCGTATACCCGCTCCCATTCGCGCATACGTTCTATAGATTCCGGATTCCAGTAAAGGAAGTTGTCACTTCGCTGTTCGAGTTGATTGGGGTTGACACGCAATCCTGCTTCCCAGGACATTTCCGCGCCTTTGGCAGCACCGGATATGGTGGGGGTCACAGTCGGTCTTCTCCAGGAGAGGTTGTTGGAGTAGTTGATCGTGAATTTTTCTCCTTCTTTTGCTTTTTTGGTAGTGATCAGTACCACACCAAACGCGGCACGTGTTCCGTAGATGGAAGTAGAGGCGGCATCTTTCAGTACCGATATGCTTTCCACATCGTCCGGATTGATGATCTGCAGGCTGGTTACTTCCGCGTTATCTACCAATATCAGCGGACTGGAATTTCCATTCACCGATCCGATGATCCCGCGGATCTTGATGGAGGCATCCGTACCGATGGCTCCTGTATTGGTGCGTACGGTGAGCCCTGGCGCACTTCCCTGAAGCCCACGGGCAATATCGGGAGTAGAACGGCCCGTAAGCTGATCTTTCACATTGATGGTAGAGACTGCCCCGGTCAGGTGCTCTTTGCGTTGGGTGCCGTAGCCTACTACCACCACTTCGTCGAGGGTTTTATAGTCGGTCTGCAGGGTAATGACCAAGCGGTTTTGTTGTCCTATCCGTATCTCCTGAGGTTTCATGCCGATATAGGTGACTACGATCATCGATCTTTCATCAAAGTCTCCGGACAGGCTGAAGTTTCCATGGATATCGGTAATGGTACCGTTGGAAGTTCCTTTGAAGGTGACATTGGCACCAATGAGTTCTTCCCCTCTGTCGTCGAGGACTTTGCCAGTGAGTGTTTTTCGTTGTTGGGTGGTGACTTGTTTTTCTTCGGCCTTGGGGGAAGCCGAGAGAAGGATATAAGAGCCATCGATGTCGTACCTGACATTGCTCTTTCCGAAGATGCCACTGAGTACCTGTGAGATGGGTTTGTCTTTGGCGTGTACCGTCACTTTCTGCTTTAGATCTACGTTGGAGTTGATGACAAACAGATAGTTTGTCTGTTGCTCGATCTCATGGAGTATCTGCTCCAACGGGCAATCACTGCGGGACAGGGTGACTTGTGAGTTTTGACTGTGGCCGTTCTCCGCATACAGAGAGAGTACAAAGAAGAAGGCCAGAAATCCTGTGATTTTCATAATCCTGAATAGTTGTTGGGTTTGTGTTTTCGGGGGCGGTTGTGTGCCCCACAAGGAGGATTTATTCATTGTATTACTTTGAGGGGTTAATAGTAGATTGCAGGGTGTTAAGTCGAATGCCGGCAAGTCACCGGACAGGCCGGCATTCTTTATAAATTACTTTGATCAAGGTGTTTTTTTCATTTTGTTTTTTTCATAGGCAGAGTTATTTAATATGAATAAGAGGTTGATTCGGATCTCGTTGGTAGGTAAAACGGATGTCCTTCTGCAGGATACTTAATGCCTTATCGATGCCGTCTTCCTGCCGGAATTTTCCGGTGTATCTCATGTGTGTGTTTGTGCCGGGATGCAGGCAGATCTCTACATTGTAATACTTCTCAAATTTCCGGAGGATATATTCAAAGGGTTCGTCGTTGAAACTGATCAATCCCTCTTTCCAACGGTAAGAATTGAGATCGCGCAGAGCAGATACTTTCCATTCTCCTCCTTCCAGCCGTGCGATCTGACGAGGTTGTAGCAGAATCGTTTCGTCTTCGTGTTTTACCTGTACCGATCCTTCTATCAGGGAAGTGATAAAGGTTTGTTCCTGAGAATAGGCTTCCACGTTGAATGTTGTACCCAATACCTCTATCTCTCCATAAGCAGTATGCACGATGAAAGGCTTATCCGGCTGGTGCGATACTTCGAAATAGGCTTCTCCGTCCAGGTGCACTTCGCGTGTCTCCCGGGTGAAAATCCCGGGATATTCGATCCTTGAACGGGAATTGAGCCAGACGTTACTGCCGTCGGGAAGGGTAAACTGTATGCGTTGCCCTGCCGGAACTTCCAGACTCAGCATCTCAGCGGGTGGAAGAGGAGCCTGTCCCCATACCCAGAAAGAGATCAACACGGTAATAGCAACTGTAGCGGCTGTCTGCAACAGGGTACGTACTGGAAGACGCGACCCGATGCGGCGTATCAGGGGAACGCTCCGGAATGTTTTCTCAGGATTGTGCAGCAAGAGGATCGTATCAAATAACTTTCTTTCCCGGAAAAAGATCTTCCGGTTTTCCGGAGATCTTTCCATCCATTCTCTGATCTCCATTTCTTCCTGCAGGGTCGCTTCTCCCTGAAAAAAACGATATAGTTTGTCTTTATCCATCATATTGGTCTGAAGAAGCTACCGGACATTCAATGGCTTCTTATATGGATAGCAGATGAAAACCAACTTTCCCTAGTGAGAAAATGATTTTTTTTTCGTTTCCGGGAAAAATACAGCCGGATATAGGTGGAGAGAGGTTTGAGCGGGCTGTGAATTCTGTGAAAAAAGAAAAGAAGTAAATGGGTGAAAATATGCCATACGGGCAATATTATTCAGTAAAAAATTACTCCTGTTCTTTGCATTCTTCCAAATCCCACCCGGCATTAACTGAATGACATTTGCCATACCGACCTGTAGCACACTCATTCTTTCCATACGGAATAGCAGTCTGTCCGATCTTCCCGTATCAATGCATAAAGTAGAAAAGAAACAGCGGCAGGTAGTCTTTGAGTTCCACCCGCAACTCTTTCAGGGCTTTGGCGATATGAAATTCCACCCCCTTGACAGTAATACCCAGCCGTTGGGCGATCTCTTTCTGCGGCATATTCTGCATACGGCTCATCAGGAATATCTGTCGGGTGCGTTCGGGAAGTTTTTCCAGTGTCTGCCCGACAATGGCTTCTGCTTCCGCAGTGAAGATCTCGTAAGGTTCGCAGGCCTCCAGGGTAGAAATACGGGTGGATAATTCCCATTGAGCGTGTGACAACAGGGTATCCCTGACTTCCTCCTGATGTCTTTTCTGTTGCAGATAATTGAGGCATTTGTGTTTGACGATCGTAAGTACATAAGCCGGGATGTTGTCGTCGTTTCCCAGACGGTGTCTGTTCTCCCAATAATACATCAATGCATCTATGACATAGTCTTCCGCGATGGCTGTATCCCGCACATACGTCTGGGCAAAACGAATGAACCGTTCTTTGTAAGAGAATAGATGATTGAAGGCGGCAAGTTCGTTGCGTGTATGCATAGTCGGGGGTATTTCCAAAACAAAAGTAATAAAATAAATCAGGAAAAAAGAGTGTCCGAGCCAAACTCTTTCGCGGAGATGGAACAGGGATCGAAAAATACAGACACTCTCCGGAAAATAGGAATGGATGTGCCAAACCGCTGTAATGAATAAACTTTTTAAACATTATTTTGTTAATGTAAATGGCAGTTGCTGAGAGGACGGATACCTGTCTCTTTTTGCATACATAGTTGTGCCGTCTGACACATATACCGAAATGAGATCATACACATTTATACAGATAAGTAGTCGGGAGTTCTTATTCCACGCTTTTGTTTCATATAATCCATTCTATTCATGAAGAAATTATCTTTATCTTTATTCTTTCTGTCTTTTTTTCTGTCTGGGTATGCACAGAACCTGGCGCCATACGATGAGTTGACTACCGAGGCCCTTGGGCTTTTCGAAGAAGAGAAATACCTGCAGGCGGCACGTCTGTACTCCAAAGCCTTTTCACTACCCGATGTGGAAGTAGCAGATACCGACCGTTACAATGCGGCTGCCTGCTGGTCGATGGCTGGCCGGAAAGATTCCGCGTTTGTGCAGCTTTACAAGATCGCCGGTAATGGAGATTATGAGATGCTGGAATATATCAATGGAGACACAGACCTCGACGCTCTGCGTACCGACCCGCGTTGGGAAGAGGTGGTATCTTTGCTGCGAAGCAATAAAATGCGTGCCGAAATACGCCTCAACCGACCTTTGATGGCGAAATTGGAGAAGATCTACGATGAAGCCCTCCTCTATCGCAACCAGTATCAGGATATACGGCAAAAATACGGTCCGCAGTCTGAGGAGGTAATGGCGCATCTGGAGCTGATCCGGGAGCAGGACTCTATTCAACTGGCCGAGGTCACTCAGATACTTGACAAGCGTGGCTGGCTGGGCAAAGAGATTGTAGGTCGCAAAGGAAATCGCAGTTTCTTTGTCGTACTGCAATATGCCGATCCTGAGATCCAGGAAAAATACCTGCCGATGATGCGGGAGGCTGTGAAGAAAGGAGAAGCCTATCCGGCCGATCTGGCTTTGCTGGAAGATCAGATAAATATCGAGAAAGAAGGGAAGCAACTCTACGGTACCCAGATCGGATACGATGCCGAGACCGACAGGTATTACATATACCCGGTGGATGATCCTTACCAACTGGATAAGAGAAGGGCGGAAGTAGGACTCAACCCCATGCAGGATTACCTCAATCTGTTTGGACTGGTCTGGAACCCGCAATTGCATCTGCCCCGGGCTACTGAGTAAGTAAAGTAGGGAATCTTCTGACCTTTGCAGACCGTAAAAACAAAACCGGATATTCAGGGATTTACCTGTATATCCGGTTTGTTTTTTGCTCTTCCTCTTGGACTTGAACCAAGGACCCTCTGATTAACAGTCAGATGCTCTAACCGACTGAGCTAAGGAAGAGTGTTGTGCTCAATTGCGTTGCAAAAGTAACAGCTTATTTTGAAATATGCAATTTTTAGGAAATAAAAAATAGAGATGAATTGTTTTATGCCTGTATGATAGTGGGTTGTGCGGTGATCTTTTCAAAGTCAGAGTGGCTATCTGCCAGATCTCTCTTACTTAGATTTTTTTGTATTTTTTGCCTTCACGTTTTCACCGAAGAAATAAGTGTCTGATAATGTACTTATTACTGTGAAGGCAGGCTGTTTTTTGGTAGTTTCACCTGCCTTCACGCCTTCACATTATATATTTTCACAAATAAGGTCAATATGTTGAATTTTAATTAATTAGGTATTTTTTTAAGAAAGGGTAAGTCTATTATCTGCATATTCATCTCTTTATCTGACAAGTAAATTCAATACTCTGTACGGTAAGAAAAGTTTGGTACAGGCAAACCACTCATTTGAAGTAAGCATACCAACTGTTTGCTTGTGACAAACGAATCATATGACTGCTGTAAACGCTTTGTTTGCGCCCCGCAAACGGCCAGAAGCGGGGCAGAAACAAAGCGTTTGCGGGGCTGAAATGGTAGAAAGCGGGGCGCAAACGCTCGACATATTTCTTTGTTGGAAAACCACTCATCCTTTTTTGCTCGTCCTATGGACGATATACGATGAGCCTATGGACGACGCAGTGTGAGCCTGTGGACGAATAGGATTGTTCCACAGGGCGAGAGTAACCCACCAAAAGATAAAAACCATGTTCCATACATGTACCCCACCGGACCCCTATGGAATAGGAAGAGAGGAAGGTGAGTTCTCTATCTTCGTTTGTATGGATGCAAGTGACTCGTTTCCATGGGTGCAAACTAAAATATGCAATCCCCGAGACGCTTACTACTAACGTGTGAAGGTGTGAAGGCAGGTGAAACTACCAAAAAACAGCCTGCCTTCACAGTAATAAGAACATTATCAGATGATTATCTCTTTGGTGAAGGCGTGAAGGTAAAAAACACAAAAAATCTATGTATATTGAAAGAATGACTGTATCTTTATCCGGCTATGGGAATGCATTTGAATATGGTTGTAATGGATTGTATATGAGAAAGATCTTTTTCTTTATTTTTCTGCTGGGGTTATATACAGCTTCAGCACAGGATGAAGTGAGTTTCTTGCTACAGGCAGGGCAAGAGCAACTGGATACCTATGATTATGAAGCTTCTGAAGAGATATTTCGCCGGGTATTGAGGCAAAAAAATATATCAGATAAGGATTTCCTTGTAGCAGTAAACAGATTGTCCCGTCTTTGCTGGATCAGAGGGGCCTATGCGGAATCGACAGATTTATCAGAGGCTGTTCAACAAAAAATCGACGGAAACGAGAATGCGTTTCCTGCAGAGGAGATCATTTATCTGCTTCACAATAGATTGCTGGTCAAATGGCATACCGAACAGGATGAAGGAATGAAGGAGTTGATGGATAAGACTCTGGCATGGTCCGGGAGGTATCAGACACAGTTTCCTTTGCTGCATGCCGAGACATATACAATTCTGGGTGAATGTTATGCTTTCACACAAGAATATTCCAAGGCCGAGACCTCTTTCCTGCAGGCCATAGAACTCATTGAACACGTAAAGAATCCTCTTCATCCGCTGATGATCCAGCCCTTGCTGGGGATGGGCACCTGTAAATATTATACCAAACATATGGAAGAAGCATGGGACTATATGGAAAAAGCGCTGGATGTGGCTGCAGAGGAAGCCCAAACAGTGTTGGGCAATCCTTTGTATTCTCTGTCTTATCTGGCCATGGGTTCTGTTGCAGCTTCCATGGGGCTTGTTGATTTTGCGCAAGAGACCTGTGAGGCAGCAATACCTATTCTGGAAGATATTACAGGCACAGAGAATCTGTATTATTTACAGGCTCTTACCAATCATGCTACTTTTTTGGCGTTACAGAACAACAGCAGAGGAGCACTGAGGATTTTCGAAGAACTGGAGCAACAAGTCAGCCTGCTGCTGGGCGAAAACCACTCTTTGTATATAACGGTTTTATCAGGGCTTGCCGGCTCGTATAGCATTCTGGGAATGCACCGGGAAGCGGAAATATACTATGTAAAGCTCATAGAACTGGCTGGCAGGGAAGAAGTGCGTTATCCTTTGGTCAACCTGATATATACGATCCGCGAACTGGCAGCACTTTATTACAAACTGGGAAACTATGTGATTGCTGAGAAATACATCGAACAAGCCATGGAAATGGCAGAGAATTATATGGAGGGAAATAACCTTCCTCACTGCCGGCTTCTCAGTTTAAAGGGTATGGTCCGTTTGGCGCAACATAGATATCAGGAGGCGTTTACTTGTTTTGATAAAGGGTTAGATATACTTATTGAGATGGAAGCATATACTACCTCGGAATACCGCCAGATGCTCCAGAATTATGCGGTGACCCTTTCTTACTCTAATGATCCGGAAAACATGAAAGATGCTGAAGAGCTCTTGTTGCACGCAGCAGAGATCACTAAAACAGCGTTGGGCGAAGATCACCTTTCTTATTTGAATGCGATGGGTGCATTGGCCAATCTGTATCTTGTAACGGACAGGGAAGAGAAAATGAAAGAGATCTATGGATCTATGGTAGATGCATTGAAAAGAGTTCCCCGGGAAAGAATAGAGAATCTGCTGATACTGATCAACAATACGGCGGAGGCTTTTTTCATGAATGGTAAATTGGCAGAAGCAGCGGAGGCTCACAACGAATGTCTCTATATGCTTCGCTCCCTGATCGGGACAGATTTCGCTTTCCTGAGCGAACAGGAGCGTGAAGCTTACATACGGAAATATCAGCATTTTTTCTCTCTTTTCCACTCTTATGCGGATGAATTTGCCGGTGAATTTCCGGAGCTTGCTGTCTCTTCTTTCAATAGTGTACTTTTGTCTAAGAGTATAGTTCTTACCTCTTCGGAGCATGTCAGGCGGGCTATCCGGTCGTCAGAAGACCGGGATCTGATCCGTTTGTGGGAAGAACGGGAGACGCATAGAAACTCCGGCCCCGGAGAAACCCTCCATCAATTGGAAAGGGAGATCATGCAACGCTCGGCAGCGTATATGGATATGCAGAAAAGTATAGAGATCTCCTGGGAAGATATTCGTGCCTGTATCGAAGAGAAAGAGGCTGTTGTAGAGATCGTCAATTATACCTATAAAGAGAATGAAGCATATACGGTTCGTTATGCCGCATTGATTTTCCGCAATCCCTGGGAACTGCCACAAATGATTCCTTTGTGTGAAGAGGAGAGGCTGGAAAAGGCGATGGATGGTTCTTTTGCAGCAGGGGGGAGGCTCTATTCATTGGTCTGGCAACCTCTGGAACAGTTGCTGGAAGGCGTGGAGAGGGTCTATTTTTC
>DALZBD010000127.1:0-9052 GCA_031977515.1 Bacteroides sp.
TCATCAGCACCGCCGACGCCTCTATCGGCTGGGACCTGCGGGTAGAATTAAGAGAGAAACTGATCGATTATATAAATGATAAATATCCGGACTGTTTCGTAAAACTGCGGTTGGAGAATTAATTATATCGCAAATTTTCTTTAAAATATTCTATAATGTGGTGCTTTTACCGACCTGAAACCGCACCATAACGGGGCAGCTACCGTCTTTTTTTACTTTGTTCTTTTTAAGGTAGAACAAAACCTTCAAATTTTCATTCATAAACTCACTTTTTACTGATTATAAAATTACTTTCTAAGTGAGTTATTTGAAGAATGGAAAACGCAGACAATCAGTGATTAACGATGCCAGTTGTTACCTATCCGTTATTCCTTTCTTTTCATCGGTGTAAATTCGTCTGATTTACTACAAATTACCTGATTCAAAATAGGTAATGACTTGGTAACGGAACTACATCCTAAACTGTCTTTTTATGGCAATTTCGTCTATCCTTAAAAAGGACACTTAATGCCAATAATTACTGATTTACAAAGAGTTGCTTCGTTTGTTCGTCATTGGCTTTTCTACTGTCGGTTTTCATAAAGAAAATGGGGTTACATTTTAACAGGATGTAGAACTTATCCGGCCATTTGCCAAAATCAGTATGCTCGAAAAGAACCTCAAAGAGTTCAGAAAACTGAAAGGGTTGGCTGTTTCTTACGATACTCCGGTCGGATTCAATGTGAGTACAGCGACAGTGTCTCAGGAGACCGTCATGCTCACCTATACAAATCCGGATTTTCAGTCTGTGGCTGCTGACGGTACCCTGTTTACAAGCTATATCTTTGCCAACGAAGAGATCCGGTATCTTGGAGAGATCAGCCTGACCTTCACCACAGATCTCTATGTGCAAGATATTGTAGTTCCTGAAATCGTCCCTCTGTTGCGCAATCAGCACATCAAAGTAAGTGGCAACATGATGGCCGAATCTCCCGATGAGAACAACGAATATGAGATCAGTTTTGACATAGATGTGGAAGACTGGACCAGTAGAGACCAGGAAGTATAAGCCTCGACAGTCAGGGCCAAAGTCGGTGATTTCTTCTACACAGATGGCACCTACTCTTCTATATACGTAAAAGATACCTCCAATCCTTGTATCGGTATCGTGTTTGCCGTTGCCAACAATGATGGTAAAGTTGCGGGAGATGTTCCGGAAAACTATGTCGATAACGACGGAGTACAAAAACTCAGGAACATCCGCGGATGGGTAATCGCTGCCACAGAACCACAGGGCAGGTTCCGGGCCATGGTCAATGTTCCCGGTACCAAAGCTCCGGCAGGCACCAGCGGCTGGTATTGGGGAGCCGTAAACCAATACCTGATACTGGCCCAGGAGTATGCCACAGTCACGGTAGAGAACAGGGTAGTCATTTATTGGGAGTATCTGGCCGTTGGCAAATGGATGGAGACACGGGTCAACAATCAGGCAGGTACCCACTTCAGTACGGATGGCGAACAATTCTACTGGTCAAGTACGGCCGAAGAATCTACTGGTAAGCTTTTCCGCGTAGGACTATTGACCACCGGACAAAACTACGGAAACACTGCCGGGTGGAAACTCAATGATCCCCGGCACTGCCGCCCTATCCTGACGTTCTGATTATGGTCTTAGTGTCATGTAAATAGGCTATACGATAAAAAAATGAGGCTGTTCCAAAAGTCTTGAATTAACGAAATCACCCTTGCTGCAGCATATTGCAGCAAGGGTGATTTCTCATATTAGGGGCTTTTAGGCAGCCCATTTCTTTTTGTCTGTGCTGAGACGCAATACCTTGCGTCTCAGCACAGACAAAGGATATACTTACGCAATACTTTGCATCTTAGAATAAAGAAATGATCACAATTTGAACAGGTTTTAAACAACAAGATCAATTACTTTTTCCTTGTACCTTTATATATAAAGAATCCTACGACAAAGATACCTACTGCAATAAATACATATCCGATCTCTTTGCTATACTCCGTCACACGTTCCAGCAGTTGCGCTTCTGTCTCTATACCCGGAATGGTAGAGAGATAATAGCCGATAGCAGCGAGGATACAATTCCAGATACCTGCTCCTAAAGTCGTATAGAGTAGGAAAGTTGAGAGTTTCATACGGGCAAGACCAGCAGGGATAGAGATCAGTTGTCTGACCGCAGGGATCAATCTGCCGATAAAAGTAGACAATGCGCCATGCTTTTCAAAATACTGTTCGGCATGGTGTACTTTCGCTTCGTCGATCAGGCACAGATGTCCCAGCCTGCTGTTGGCGAACTTGTATACGATCGGTCTTCCCAGGAAATAGGCCAGGTAATAATTGATTAAGGCTCCTATATTGGCACCGATGGTTGCAAATACTACTACCAGGAATATATTCATTTCGTCATTGACTGCTGCTTTATAGGCTGCAGGAGGTACTACCACTTCCGACGGGAAAGGAATAAAAGAACTTTCGATGGCCATTAAAAGGGTAATGGTCCAATAATTGAGGTGATCCAGACACCATTGGATAAATGCTACCGATTCCATTGTTTATTGTTAATTCTTATTGTTGATCAGGGTTGTTTTCTTTGCTATTTTTCAACTCATCTATCTGTCTCATCAGTGCTTCTATGAAGGTTTTTTTCTCTTCATAGGTACTGCCTTTCCAGTAGGATTCGAGATCACTTGTCCAGATGTCACTGTTGATCCGTTTCAGCGCACTTACGATCTTCTCATCTTCATTTAAATGCAAATAGATATTCAAAAGTTCAATATCTATGTTCTTAAATGTACTATCTATACTTTTTAATTTCTCAAAAGCTTCTTTCGCAGTATAATACAGCCCCGCTTGCACGCACAATTGCCCGGTGTCGTCGAGCACCTCTGTCTCTTCAGTGTGTCGGATGGCCTCTCTGGCAGCCTGCTCCATACGGGATAGGTTGTTTTCCGTCACACATACCCGGCAACTCATGAGATGTGCGTAAGGATCTCCGGGAGCATATTGTATCCATTCATCGGTATACCGGCGGGCCTCCTCTATTCTGCCCAGTATCAGCAGAGCCGATGGCAGGTAGTTGTATACGTTCAATCTCATCTGTACCTCTTCACCCGACATAGCCTGCAAAGCCTCTTCGAAATAGGGAACAGATTCCTCGTATTTCTCCTGTGAGAAATATTTCAGAGCGAGAAACAGGGTATTCATCGGCTGAGGTATGGCCTGAAAAGTAATGCTTTTCCTGTATTCGTCAATTGCCTCTTTATCTTCATCCAGCATGAATAGCGCATCTCCTTTGAACAGGTGAGCCACGGTAAACTCTTCGTCGGCAGCCAGTGCGAAATCACAAGCCTCTATACACTTGCCGTACTGCCGGAGTTCATAGTAACACCGGGCCAGGGCTACCCAATAGTTGGCCGAGTAGGGTTGTCTGTCCAGAAGCTGATTGTAGTATTTGAGTGCTTCCTTCGGCTTATGCATCTGCAGGCAGGCCTCGGCATATATCTCGATAAACTCCTCTTCGTCCTGAAGTTTTTTGCGGAAACGCTCCATGAATGCCAATGCTTCCTCCGGGAAACCCAGATCCAGCCATACATACGCAATACGTATAATGAGTTCCTGATCGTCTGTATAGTTCAGCGTTTCGAACAGTCTTTTGGCCTCCTCTATGTTCTTTTCCATGAGACTGATTTCCACTTTCAGGAAGATCACCTCTTCGCTCCAGTCGTCCGATATGTCTTTGATCACCTCCCGGGCTTTCTCCGGCTCATCCATATCCAGGTAGTAAAACCCCTGTTCGATACGTATCACCGGATTGTTTGGGTGAAGTTTCAGACCATACTCAATCACCGCAGAAGCTTCTTCCATGTTTATGGAGTTGAGGTAGTGGTTGGCAAGATCAGCTATCTCTTCAGGATCGAGATAGCCAAACTCCCCCGAAGCTTTCATGGCTTCGTACCGACTCAATAGATCATTCCACGAATTGTCCGGAAACTTATTGTTTCTTCCCATCCAGATAATAAAATGTATGGTTAAGGTTAAGAAGGGGTATTCACTTTTTTCCCCCAGGTATCTTTCAGACCCACTGTCCGGTTGAAGATCAGATGATCCGTATCCGATTCTTTATCGATATTGAAATAACCGATTCTCTGGAATTGCAGGTAATCCATCGGCTTCAACTGCTGCAGGTATTTCTCTACATAACAATTGTTGAGAACCTTCAGTGAGTCCGGATTGATGAGTGCGCGGAAGTCAGCATCCTGTTCGGCTCCCGGATTTTCCACCGAGAACAAACGATCATACAGGCGTACCTCTGCCGGTAAACAATGCGCGCAACTTACCCAGTGCAATGTTCCTTTCACCTTGCGGTTTGCTTCAGGCATACCGCTGAGTGTCTGAGGATCGTATTCCGCATATACTTCTACAACCTTGCCGTTCTCATCCTTTTTGCATCCGGTACATTTGATAATATATGCATTCTTGAGTCTGACCTCTTTGCCCGGAGTCAGACGGAAATACTTCTTCGGAGCATCTTCCATGAAATCCTCTTGCTCGATCCACAGTTCACGGCTGAATTCGATCGTATGAGTTCCGGCCGACAAATCTTCCGGATTGTTGATGCACTCCAATTCCTCCACTTTATCTTCCGGATAATTGGTAAGGATCAGTTTCACCGGGTTCAGCACTGCTGACACACGGGTAGCCCGGCTATTGAGGTCCTCACGCGCAGCCGCTTCCAGCATCGAGATGTCATTCAACGCTTCGAACTTTGTATAGCCGATCATATCAATGAATTTACGGATCGATTCCGGAGAATAACCACGGCGGCGGAAACCACACAAGGTTGGCATACGCGGATCGTCCCAACCGTTGACCAATCCCTCTTTTACCAAAGTAAGCAGCTTGCGCTTGCTCATGACAGTATAAGTCAGGTTGAGCCGGTTGAATTCGATCTGACGGGGACGGTAATCCGAAGCAACAGCCAGTTGGGGTACTTGTTTCAATTCATCAATGAAGTAGTCGTACAACGGACGGTGTACCTCAAACTCCAGTGTACACAGAGAGTGTGTCACTCCCTCAAAATAGTCGCTCTGCCCGTGAGCAAAGTCGTACATCGGATAAGCCTTCCACTTGTCTCCGGTACGGTGATGAGGATGCTTGATCACCCGGTAGATCACCGGATCACGGAAGTGCATATTCGGATTGGCCATGTCGATCTTTGCACGCAGCACCATAGCACCTTCTTCGATCTCGCCACTGTTCATCTTCTCAAAAAGAGCCAGACTCTCTTCGACAGGACGGTTGCGGAAAGGGCTTTCTGTACCCGGTTGGGTAGGAGTACCTTTCTGACGAGCCATCTCTTCCGAAGACTGCTCATCTACGTACGCCTTACCCTGTCTGATCAGTTCGACAGCAAAATCCCAGAGCTGGTCGAAATAGTCAGAGGCATAAAATATATTTTCCCACTGATATCCCAGCCACTGTATATCTTCTTTGATAGAGTCTACATATTCCGTATCCTCCTTCACCGGATTGGTGTCGTCGAAGCGCAGGTTGCATATTCCACCATACTGCTGAGCCAGACCAAAATCCAGGCAAAATGCTTTCGCATGTCCGATATGAAGGTAACCATTGGGCTCGGGAGGAAAACGGGTCTGCACCTTGTTTTCATTCTTTCCCTCTTTCAGATCACTCTCAATTGCCTGCTCAATAAAATTGAGACTTTTCTTCGCAACACTTTCTTCGTTTTTGTTCTCAGCCATAATGGTAAAATCGTTAACTCGTTTGAATCTGCAAAATTAGGATAAATTTTTTGTTTGGCATTTATTTAACAGAAGAATATATACCTTGTTTAGAAGGTGCTTTGGCTATTTGCTTCCTTTTTTAGACGCAACGTATTACATCTCTACACCGATTATGTTTTCTTTTGAAGGTGATACACTTGTAGAGACGCAATACGTTGCGTCTAAAAAATAAAAAGAAAGAAACGTGCAGACTGTAAATTGTTTGTTATTTTTGTGGATATTTCTTTGCCGGTACTTTTGAGGTTAGTAGAGATTCAGAGGAAGAAAACTGTCTCTTAATCTGCATATTTGTTGGGATATGCTATGGTAATCCGTGAATTAAAGTCGTGTATGTTGTAATATACAATGCTTGTAACACAAATGTAATAGTTTTGAAACATATCCTTCAAATCAGATTCACAGGTTTTTAACAAAAAAAGCCTTCCTTTGTTGCCGGATAGAAAGGACTCTTATATATAAGGTGATTGAGGGTACCTGGATACAAAATGCAAACCATATAAATAAGTATACAGAAATGGTAAAGTTTATAGAATCGGAATTGATGCTTCTCAAGAAAGAGATAGATGAGATGTGGACTCTTGTTTATAATCAGGTCGATCGTTCGGGAGAAGCCGTTCTGACAATGGATCGTGAATTGGCACAGCAGGTAGTAGTACGCGACCGCAGGGTGAATGCGTTTGAGTTGAAGATCGACAGTGATGTGGAGGATACCATCGCCTTGTACAATCCTGTTGGGGTGGATCTGAGGTTTGTGCTGGCTATCCTAAAGATCAATACCAACTTGGAACGTCTCGGTGATCTGGCCGAGGGGATCGCACGGTTTGTGATCAAATGTGAAGATCCTGCTCTGGATGCGGAATTGTTGAAACGTCTGCGGTTGGAGGAGATGCTTGCAGAAGTGCTTTCCATGCTGGAAATTACCAAACGTGCCCTCAATGAAGAAAGTCTTGAACTGGCTACTTCTGTTTTTGCCAAAGATAATATATTGGATGAGATCAATGCTGAGGTATCTCCGATACTGGCTACATATATCCAGCAACATCCCGATAGTGCAATTACCTATCTTCAGTTTATCAGTGTCTTCCGCAAACTCGAACGGGCAGGAGATCATATTACCAATATCGCAGAGGAAATCGTATTCTTTATCGATGCCAAAGTCCTGAAGCATAGCGGTAAGACCGATGAGGGATATTCCGCAAAATCCTGAAACATAGGTTAATTAACAAGTATTTTTAGGGCAAATTAAAATAAAATTTTATATTTGTTTTCTGATAACGTTTGCGAAAGCAGGGTTTAGTCATGAAATGATAATAAAACCAAAGAAATACCAAAAATATGTTATAAGACATGTTTTATTATTTGGTGAGTATCGTCAAAAGCCCCTATATTTGCATCGTTATCCTGAAAACAATCTTTTTACCTTAAAAAAACTAATACCTATTGAAAACTGAAAAATAGGGCTTTGTGAAAAGCCTTATTTTTTTTGTACCTACCCTATACTTCTCTGTTTTCTTTGTATCTTTGCATAAGATAGGATACGCTCTTTTTAGACAAAAGAACATAAGAAACAAAAGAAATTCACATATTATGAATTATTCATAGACGAAATATATGTTCTTTTGTTCTTATGTCTAAAAAAGTTTTTTTATAAAAATTACTCCCTGGATTTCTGTTTTATATATGGAGGTATATAAAGAACATAGATATGAAAGGGAATTTATTAGTAAACTATAAGTAGATCAGACTATGTTTTCCGGAATTGTAGAAGAATACGCAACAGTCGTTGCATTGGAAAAAGAGCAGGAAAATGTGCATCTCACATTGTCCTGTTCGTTTGTGAAGGAATTGAAAATAGACCAGAGTGTCTCTCACAACGGAGTATGTCTTACAGTAGTAAGTACGACCGAAGATACCTATACGGTAACAGCCATGAAAGAGACGCTGGAACATTCCAATCTCGGGTTGTTGCAGATCGGAGACAAAGTGAATGTAGAACGTAGTATGATGATGAACGGTCGTCTGGACGGACACATCGTACAGGGACACGTAGACCAGACAGCAGTCTGCACCGATATTCTGGATGCCGAAGGAAGCTGGTACTATACGTTCCGGTATAATTTTGACAAAGAGATGGCCAAAAGAGGGTATTTTACGGTAGATAAAGGCTCTGTTACAGTAAATGGAGTGAGCCTGACCGTGTGCAATCCCACACAGGATACATTCCAGGTTGCCATTATTCCTTATACATACGAGCATACCAACTTTCATACGTTCCAGGTGGGCTCAGTAGTAAATCTGGAGTTTGATATCATCGGTAAATACATCAGCCGTATGATCGCTCTGAACGAATCCGCTTAATAATATGTCCTTTTTGGAACTGGTTTTGTCCCGTCAGAGCGATCGTGCTTTTGACGGAGGGCGTACGGTAGAGCCGGATAAGCTTGAACGCATCCTGGAAGCAGCCCGTATGGCTCCTTCTGCCTGCAATGCCCAGCCCTGGAAGTTTGTCGTGATCACTGAGCCGGATCTGGCACAGAAGGTAGGGAAAGCTGCAGCAGGGTTGGGAATGAACAAGTTTGCGAAGGATGCGCCTGTTCATATCCTGATAGTGGAGGAATCTGCCAATATAACTTCCCTGCTGGGAGGAAAAGTAAAGGATAAGCATTTTCCACTGATCGATCTGGGAATTGCAGCCTCACATATTTCTCTGGCTGCCGAAGACGAAGGATTAGGGTCCTGTATCCTCGGATGGTTTGACGAGAAGAAGATAAAGGAACTGACCGGTATACCTTCTTCTAAACGCTTGTTGCTGGATATTGTGATAGGCTATCCGGTAAAGGATAAACGGCGTAAGATCAGAAAGCTCAGGGAGAAAGTGATTTCTTACAATACCTATTAAGAAACTGTTTAAATTTTAGCTTGTGCTGACCGTTGTGTGGAATGCATCGATTTTTGGTTTGCTCTTTTTTCTATGAGACGCAAGGTATTGCGTCTCTACAAGTGTATCATTTTCAAAAGAAAACACAAACGATGTAGAGACGCTTGTACGTTGCTTCTGAAAAATAAAGGAACGAGCAAAATTTAAATAAATCCTAAATAATTCTTAGTCAGATACTTTTATGGTTTTATGTCCTGTCCGGATACTTCCTCCTTCTTTTCGGAAGAAAGCCCATCTGTCGGAATCTCAAATTCATTTCCACACTCATTACATATATAGACAGAACAAATATTTCCCATAGGGGTACCA
>DALZBD010000128.1:0-9007 GCA_031977515.1 Bacteroides sp.
GAACCGCTTCCATACAGTGACTTTTGTTCGGTGCCATCCGGATTCATGTGCATGTCAAAGCGGGAAAAATAATGAGTAAGATCCGTATACTCCCAACGGGTATACATGACTTTGCCATTGTTCATCACCACCGGTCCCCAATTGGCATCCTGATCAAAAGTCAACCTCCTGAGCGACCCGTTTTCCGGATCGTACAAGCAGAGGTTGCCTACCTCGTCATTTCCATTTACACAGGGTACACCGTTGTATCCGATATTTGCCACGGCAAGGATCTTGCCGGAAGGCAGGTAGTTGGCATCAAAGAATTCAAGATCTTTCTCTGCCACATTTACCACCTTTCTCAAACCTTTCCCATCGAGTCCGATCTCAAACACCTGCCAGCGTCTGTCGGTATCTACCATAGAGAACAGGAGACGGTCTGCCTCCCAATGCAGATTGAGATCGGGCAGGGACGAACCGTTCTGAGGTTTGAATATACTCCGGCTCGTGATATCTCCCCGGAGATTGGACAATTCTGTGATCTCCGCACGAAAGCCCCCGCGGGAAGCGGAAGTCTGATTGGACCAATTGTTGTTTTGTGTGCCCAATGCACGGGGATTCACTTCCCTGGCGGTAGTACCCAACTGATACCGACCGACAATTATTTTATCCATATCCAGTTCCGGATTGGACAACAGGATCTCACGTTTCAGCTCAAGTGCACGGCGGGCTGCTTCTATGCCACTCTGTTCTCCCCGGTACATAGCGGCAAATCCTTTGTCTGCCAGTAGTTTCAATTCGGCGAATTTACTTTGACTGGCCGCCGCATCGAATCCGCTATTGGATTTCATATCCTGCAAAGCCTCATCAATGGCACGGAGGTTGAGCCATGAAAGTGACTCCTGAAGCTGATAGACCTCCATGGCTTCCTGTGCTATATGGAGGAAGTCTACCACCTGTCTGTTCAGATCGGCAGTTTTGTCTGTCTGCCGAATGCGCTGTGTGAAGTATTCCGGACTGTCGAGCAATCCTACGACCGACTGTGCGATGTGTTTTTCTATACTGGAATCATAGGTGGTGACCACTGCCTTCATGTCGCTCCCGGCAAAAGGCAGGAACAGAGAAGACTCTGTGGGATACTTCGCGGTAAGTTGTCCCGCAGGTTCTTTCCCTGTCAGGCTTTGCAGTCTGAAGATCACTGTTCCCCTGGAAGAGCGATTTTCCAAACCTACTTCGGCCTCAAATCGCGTATATTTCCTGCCCAGGGGAACCACGATCTGCGCACCGCCATTTGTCATAATGGTACGAGGATAGGTTTTTCCCTTCATGACTACCGGCTCTCCTTTGGCGTTGGCATCAAAAACCAACTTGCCGCTTCCGGTATTTTTAAATGTATCTTTCAGGTCGTTTAGCCAGACCGAAGATCCGTCGGCCGCATACAGTCTGGCATTTGCCCAAACCGCCTGATCGTCTCCGGTGCCATCCACTGTGCCCCAGGTATAAAGTACTATCTCCTCCACTCCGGTCACATCGGCTGTAAAAGAACAGGCTTCCTGTTTTGCTTTCATGATGGGCGAAGATACCGGCAAAAAGGTCTTTTTCATCTCTTTATAAGCCTCTCCCTTAGCCAGTGCAACAGCTTCTGCCCATGCCAGCTGCTTAGACATTCCCGCATCAGCCTTTTGTGCATATACACAGGAGGCTATTGTGAAAAAGAGAAGCGCGATAGTAAGTTTTTTATTCATAATCACTGTCTGTATTTATTTTAAATCAAGTATGCGGGAGTCTTCCACGTAACACGCCGCTGATACTTTTCCTATATTTTCTTTGTCATTTATACTCCATACCAGTTTGCCCTTGCTGTCCAACTCGATCAACTGGGGTTCGTCCAGGGTTTGGTCTTTCGTATGTCCGTGCCAGTTGCAGATCAGTAAATGGCCGTTTTTCAGTTCAAGTATCTGAGCCACATACAACAACTGCACGCCTTCCATGCTATGCTGATCCACACGGCGGATCTCTTTTCTATTCTTTTTGTCAAAAACCGCATAGCAATGTTCATCACCGTAAGACAAAAGGATGGTTCCGTCTTTACACTCGGTAGCGGCAAACGCTCTCGCGGGAAGTGCGGCACTGAGCACGATCTCTCCCTGTGGATCAATCTCCAGCAGTGTTTTACTACCCATTGCCGGAAGTAAATAATTTCCATTGCTAAGTTGTTGCACTTGTCTGAACTGGCTATGCGGTTTTTCTATATTCAAGTCCAATTCTATTCTGTTTTTCTCTTCCCCTTTCTCATCCAGCAGTATCAGCAGGGCAGGATGGCCACAGACTGCCAGTAAAAAGCCTCCCTCTTTGAGCAGGGTAGCCGATTGCAATTCGGATCCTGCCGGCACCGGATAGTCCCATACGATCTGATGATCGGTAGTGATGAGTCTGGCTCCTTTTTTATAGGAATAGAGTATTTCACCCTTCGGGCTAACGGAGACTGTATTGCATTCGTCTCCCTCTTCCAACGGATGAGACCATTCGACTTTACCTGTCATCTTATCAATCACAGAGATGCGTTTGTTGCCGGAACCGGCAACCACGATCTTAGGTTGTTGGGCATATACTCCTACCATCAGAGTAGCCAGGCAAAAGAGAATAAGGGTGTATCTTTTCATGGTGAATAGACCAGATCGTTACATAAAATTATCGCTGTTACTTACTTAGAAGAAAGTTCATTGAACAGTTCAAAGGCCTGGTCCACGGTATAATGATCGTGTACCACCGCATTCACTGCCCGGATCATGGCGGCCGGATGGTCGGACTGGAATACATTGCGTCCCATATCCACCCCTGCCGCGCCATCGTTGATCGCCTGGTAACAGAGCTCCAGGGCTTCTTTTTCGGGCAGTTTCTTTCCACCGGCTATGACCACCGGTACCGGACAGGCGGCAGCAACTTTCTCAAAACCGTCGCAATAATAGGTTTTCACGATGTTGGCCCCGTTCTCGGCACAGATACGCGTGGCCAATGTGAAATACCGGGCATCGCGTGCCATATCTTTTCCTACTGCCGTCACACCCATTACCGGGATTCCGTAGCGACTTCCCTGGTCTACTGCCTTATAGAGATTGGCTATGGTTTTTGCTTCGTACGCCTTATCGCCTATCGACAACAT
Source organism: Bacteroides sp. (assembly GCA_031977515.1). Classification (GTDB taxonomy): domain Bacteria; phylum Bacteroidota; class Bacteroidia; order Bacteroidales; family Bacteroidaceae; genus Bacteroides. The sequence continues at coordinate 3,143 of DALZBD010000128.1, forward strand.
AATGGCCATCGCGGAGACATTGAGCCGGATGGCATCTTCTATGTCCATGACTACATTGTCATTGAGTTCCGTAAGGATGGAGGTGCCTGCATCCGATCGCAGGCAAACCGGCTTGTTGGTATGGGGAGGCACCACAGATTGCAATACACCCCGGGTACACATGATGCAATCTGCATACTCTATGAGTGGTACTATATGGAGGTCTACCCGCTCCAGACCCGATGTGGGTCCCATAATAAATCCATGATCGAAGGCCAGCATCACGGTTTTTCCGGTTTCCGGATTGAATATACGTGACAGGCGGTCTTTCATTCCCCACATCAAATGCTCTGCTCCTTTCACATGGAAACCGGCACTGCTGGCAGGGCCATTTCCTACACCAAAGTCTTTGCCTTCTCTTAAATCGTCTAAATCTGCCATTTCTTATATATATTTATTTTAATACCATCTGACAACTTAGAGCCTGTTTAAATTTTGCTCGTTTCTTTCTTCAGGCTTGTTTTTAGGCTGTTTACTTTTTTTTGAAGGCGATAATAGCGGGCTATTTGAGCCGCCAAAAGGGAGTAAACAGACAAAAAGAAGACTGAAGAAAGAGCGAAAAACATCTATAACAAATCTTTTGTGGAAAATGTAAACAGGCTCTTACTCTCCATGCTTTACAATGCCTTTGCAAAAGCATCAAACATACACGCCCAGGATGCTGCGCCCGAATCGACATAGCCTATGGACTTCTCCCCGTAATTGCGTGCTCTTCCGAAATTCGCTTTCATCGCCTGAGTAGCTTCGGCTCCTTCCTGTGCAGCCATTGCGGCAGCACGAAATACCTCTTTGATGTCAGCAGACCGGATATGATCCATAGCCTCCACAGCCGGGATCAGCGCATCCATCATCGTTTTGTCGCCCACCTGTGCCTTTGTCTGCTTCCGCACACCATTCAATCCGCTGGTAAACATTTTTCTGATTGCATCCGCATCCAGTTCTTCGTCATCGACCCCATCGCTCATACCCAGAAAGAAACCACCCAATAGGGTACTGGTCGACCCACTGGTTTGCAGCATCACATGAAAGCCGATATCGTTGAGCACTGTTTTAAGATCCGTTCCATTTGCCGAAGCATCTACAGCAGCAGACAATGCCTGTACGATCGCAGTACCATGATCGCCGTCGCCTATGACCGCATCCAACCGGGAAAATTCATCGGCCCTCTCGCTTATACGAAGAAATGCCGTTTGCAGCATCTTCCTGAAATCTGTCAGTGTAAACTTTTCCATATTACTTTCCGATAGTAGTCCAATAGGGAGTATTGGCTGTTCTGTTCTTCATGAGTTCGACATGATCTTCGTCCATTTTTGCCAGGATCATCTGGAATCCGGATTGCTCCTGTACGGTGAGTATCTCGGCTATCCGTCCGTAGGCTACCTTCACACCGGCACTTTCCAGGAGTTGGTGAGCCTTGCGGTAGACAATACTAAGTTCCATGTGTGTGGTGGCACCCACTCCGTTGATGATCAGGAGTACCTGATCGCCGGCTACAGGCTGTACCTTGCGCATGAGGTAGTCCAGCATTTCCCCGGCAGTGGCATCCGCAGAGATCAGTGGCTTTTGGCCTCCGCCCCCTTCACCGTGTTGGCCCATACCTATTTCCATCACGCCTTCGGGCAGATCGGAAATGATCATTCCGTTTTGAGGATGGGTACATTTGCCCATAGCTACGGCCAAAGTCGCGATATTATTATTGAAGCGTTCGCCTATCTCAATCAATTCGTCGAGCGACTTTCCTTCTTCGGCTGCCGCACCCACTATTTTTATAAGGGGTACACAACCGGACAACCCGCGGCGGTCTTCGTCTTTCGTATCCAGACCAGCGCTCAGGTCGTCGTGCGTGAGGATAGATTTTACTTTTATTCCTGTACGCTCGGCCAGTTGCATAGCCATATTCGCACTCATTACATCGCCGGAGTGATTGAGCACAACCAATAGGATACCTGCTTCCCGCTTAAATTGCTGCAGCGCCTGAAACACTCGCTGCGCACCGGGAGCAGCAAATATATCTCCCACTACCGAACAGTCGAGCATTCCTTCACCGACAAAACCACTCAACGCAGGCTCGTGTCCCGAACCTCCCAAAGTGATGATAGCGACTTTGTCCTCTGACTTCGCATGAGCGCGTATGATAATATTCTCTCCACCCGATGCTACCTGGTCACTATAGGCCATAACGTATCCTTCAAGCAATTCACGGGTAATATCTTCGGGATTATTTATAAATTTATTCATCCTTTTCTCCTTCCTGTTTTTTTGTTTTACATCTTATTTTTCAAAATACATCAATTCGATGGCAATCCCCTCTTCTTCTATAAAAGCAACGGTCAGATTCTCGCCACCCGGCATCGGTTCTACCAATACGTTGGCTCCTTCGAGAGCTTTTTCCAGATCGGTTACTTCGTAGGCGATGTGTGGTATCTTCTGAATGATCTCCGGCATCCAGCTTCCTTCTTCAAAACGCAGATATTCTATTTTATTGGGACTTTCGGCAAAATTGGTAAGCCATACTTTCAGCCCTTCTGCATACACTTCACCCGCTTGCGGTGTCTGTGTCGGTATTCCGAAATGATTGATCTTTCTCATGGTATATATTCTGTTTTTAGTTACTGTTCTCTTTCGTCAGTATATCGGTAAATTCCACTGTCGGATTGGTAAAACGAAGTCCGTTGCCATCGTGATAGCAGGCAAACTCGGCTACAATGGCTCCTTCGGGGCCCGCCAGCAAAAAGTGTGGGGTCTCTACTTCTTTCAGATGCACCACATCATTGGGATATTGTTTCACAAATTGTCTGGCAGTAATAAAATCTTTCTGACTCTCTGGCAGCAGCGGCGCATGAGGTGTTTCCTCGCCGATGCTGAAGTTATAGACCATCCCGTGACGCACCTGCCAGGATTCAAACTTAGCCGGCTGGTCTGTGGGTACATGACGATGCTCGGCGATCATCTGATTGGGCAACAGATAGATGTCGTGTCCGAAATAGCCATGATCTACATCGTTGACCCAGATCACGCCTCCCATTCCTACATTCTCAAAATCTCCAAGTTCGAAATCTGTGATCCAGAGCAGGGGTTTCATCGCATCGTTATAAATCACCCCATAGTGGTCAAACAAATCCAGGTAAGCTTTTAACGCTACTTCCGGGTCCAGTTTTCCATCTTTGTAATAATCCGCATTTGTGTACTTCTTCTGGTACGCCACTTTACTTGTCATAACTTCGTTTGATTTTTCTTTCTCCGTGGAACCGCAGCTACAAAAGCACAGTCCACAGATAGCCATAAACATTAAGGATAATACACTCTTCATATTCGCTTCTATTTATTCGTTCATCGATTCTCAACAGGTTGCCAGTCCTTCTATTTCGATCAGTAGCTCGGGACGACAAACATCGGCAAGTACATACCCGACAGGCAGATCGGGATAGTGTGCTTCGATGATTTGCCGCACCACCGTATAATGTTCCATGTATTTCAGATAGATCCGAAAATGGAGCAAAGCGGCCTCTGCTGTAGGGTATACTCCATAATTTGCCCTGTTCTTTGCGGAAATAAGGTATTCTATATTTTCCAGGGTGGTGCGGGTATGCTCCTGTATCTCCATATTTTTCAGGCTATTCTCTCCGCGTATCGCGGCAGTTCCTGAAATGTAGATCAGTTTGCCCTCAGTTGTTTCCACCGCTTTGGCACGTTCAAACTTCGGGGTGGTTTTCTTTTTTGCTTCTGCATTCCGGCTGCTTATCAATACCTTCTCCGAATAGACATGTGCAGGGATCTGGAGTGGATTGTCAATCGCTGTGATCTGCCAGTTGTCTCCCTTTTCGGCATTCAGATCCACCATGATCCCTCCGAAGAGCGTACCAATGCCCGTTGCCGCGGGATACCCATTCGTCCAGTCTACCTTATCGTAATAGACAGAGCGGGCATTGTTGAATTCCTGGTAGTTTTGTTTTCCCTCTTTTACAGCGGTTATCTGTTCGATGTAGTTCCATTGCCGGGTGATGCTGTATACGGGAATTTGCTCCGAAAGCAATATTTCATCTATGATTGCGAATACTGCTTCAGACTGCTTGTATATAGGTTCGCACAGAGAATCTGCTGTGACACCACTCAGGTATAGTCTTTTTGCATCTTCCCTCTCGATGATGACGTAGGTGATGGCTTTTCTCTGCTTGTAACTAATTACATCTCCCTGCCTCAACTCTACTTCCTGGATCTCCAGCAGCATCCCTCCCCGACAGGAGGGCTGAGCCACATAACTGACCGAAGGCATGTGAGCGCCAAATCTGGCAGATACGATTTCCCTGATCACGGCAAATTGCTCTTCGTATTCGGCATTTCCGGCAGGATCACCGAAAAACACCATGCGCACGGGTACCCCCTGTGGTTTGTATTGCCCGGTCAGATCCATGACCATCTCACGAAACGGGGCTTTGCTGGTATGTAAATAGGTATATTTCAAAACTCTGTATTTTTCTGTGCTTTATTTTTATCAGAGCGAATTGACGTATTCGGCCAACTCTTCGATCTCTTTTTTAGATATTTTCTTAGTAATGCCGTGCTTGTGTACACTGAAAACCTCCTCCATGGTTTCGGCCCTACCATCAAACAAGTAAGGAGCTGTGCGCCACACTTCACGCAGGGTGGGTGTGTCCCATCCTTGTTCAAATTCGATATCGTCTCCTATCCGGTACATTTTCATATCCGTGTAGTAGGGACCGGAATGGCAGGTATGACAATCAAATTTTTCAAAGACTTTCCTGCCCCTTTGGGCTTTCTCAGACAACTCTCCGTCTACCAGGTAAGGGCTGGGCACGGCTTCAAGTGACATCAGATATTCGTCTACACAAGCTGCAAAGTCTTCCGGAACATCAGTAAACTGTATATGGGTGAATCCGGCGCGCACGGCTATCTCGGCACGGGCACGTATACCGGAGATCATAGAAGGCGGAGTTACGTGCGAATAGAGCATACTCTTGCAATTCTTGGGATTGCCGATACCGTCATTCATCAGGTCCCAGTTCATTCCATCCATCCGGGCATCTCCCGGATGACAACCGTTGCACGACTGCCAGTTCTGAAAGCAGAAATTGGCATCATTGAAGTATTTCTCTCCCCGGTGCACCCTGCTTTCCTGCCGGCCTTTGACCATGGCCTGGGCACGTACATTATACTTATCTTTGAGATCTACTATATTCAGCGTATCTGCAAAGTATGTGGGTACAATCACCTTGTCTTCGTTCAGGATAAAGCATCTCGGACCGTTACCATATAAAGGTACCCGTTGGCGCAGACCGTATAAAAAGCGCAGATCGTAGGCAAGGTTTTCTTTGGCCGGATATTTCACAAATCGCTCTATGAACTCCGGATAATGGATCACACTGATCTCATGCGTACCGGAATGGGTGATGATGATCTTATCTTTGGTACACTTCACGCCCCACACTCCGGCTGCTCCTCTCTCCGGCTCATCGAGCAACACAGACCCTTCGAACCGGAGGCTTTCTACATTCACCACGCTCATGGCGCTTGTATTCATCCATCCTTGTTGCAACTGGCTTGTGGGTACCTGAAAACGCCCCAGGTTGTGAGTCACGAACAGGTATTTGTAGTCTGGTGAGAGAGCGAGCCCCCGCAAAGCGTTACTTCCGTTTTCCAGTCGTATGTTTTTGATCACACGGAAACTCTTTGTATCAATGACAGAGATACAGGCAGCTACCGTATCTACATCGGCTCTTTGTTGGGGCAGGAAGTTTGCGACGAACAAAAGGTTGTGTTTTTCGTCCAGTACGGCCGACTTGGGTTCGCGCAATACAGGTACGGTGC
>DALZBD010000129.1:0-8997 GCA_031977515.1 Bacteroides sp.
ATGGTACAAACCCTTTCACTCCTTCACATTTCGAAGTGTCGGTAGGTATCAAACCTTATAAGGAGTGGCCCCGTGGCAAGCGGAAAGAAGATCTCATTGCAGAACTTGCAGAGGAATACGCCTCCATGCCCGGCTATACGGTGGGATTTAGTCAGCCCATGATCGACGGAGTGATGGATAAAATCTCCGGTGCTCACAGTGAGTTGGTTGTCAAAGTATTCGGGAATGATTTTAAAGAGACACGTCGTATTGCCGAAGAGGTATTGGAGACGTTGAAAGGAGTAAAGGGAGCAGTGGATCTGGATATTGACCAGGAACCCCCATTGCCTCAGATGCAGATCCACATGAACCGGGATGCCATTGCACGTTATGGACTCAACGTGTCGGATGTCAATGATCTGATCGAGATAGCGATTGGTGGAAAAGCGATCTCTGAAATATACCAGGGAGATCGTGTCTACGATATCACCTGTAAATACAAGGAAGACGCCCGTGATACTCCGGAGAAGATCGCCGGATTGATGCTCACCTCAGAAGCAGGTGTCAGGATCCCTTTGTCTCAGGTGGCAGATATACAACTTAGCACAGGGGAGAGTACAATTACCCGTGAAATGAACAAACGCCACCTGACTGTGAAACTGAACCTGAGAGACCGTGACCTCTCTTCTTTCCTCAATGAGGCGAAGACTGCCATAGAAAAGAATGTGAAATACGATCATCATCTCTATAAAATAGAATGGGGAGGACAGTTTGAGAATCAAAACCGCGCCTATTCCAGACTGGCGGTGATCGTACCTCTGGCATTGGCGATCATGTTTGTACTTCTGTATTGTACGTTCGGTAAATTCCGTCAGGCGGGTTTGGTATTACTGATCGTACCTCTGGCTCTCTTCGGAGGTATGCTGGCGCTGAACGTTCGGGGTATGACATTGAATGTATCTTCTGCCGTAGGGTTTATTGCCTTGTTTGGAATGGCTGTGCAGAATGGGGTGATCATGGTTTCCCACATCAATGGTCTGCGCAATGAGGGTATGGATCTGTTTCGTGCCGTCACCAACGGTGCCAAACATCGTTTGCGTCCGGTATTGATGACCGCCAGTACAAGTATGCTTGGGCTGGTACCAGCTTCTCTGGCCACAGGTATCGGCTCGGATGTACAGCGCCCGCTGGCAACGGTGATTGTATATGGATTGTTTTTCTCTACCCTGATCACCCTTTTTGTTATGCCTGCTCTGTACTATCTGATGGAGTCTAAGGTAGAAAAGATAAATCTTAAAAACGCAACAGAATGAAAACATCGAATTCTACAATCAGGTATATGGCTTTGAGTAGCCTGTGTTTGATCATAACCTGCCTGTCTGGTTTGTATGCTGCTGAGCCTGTGTCTCAGCAGCCGATCACCTACCAGGAATATATAAAAGCCGTGGAGCAGGGCAATCTGAGCTACATAGCCGAGAAGTTCAATATCCCCATTGCACGGGCCGAAGTAGTGGCTGCCGGTGAGATGCCCGATCCGGAGTTGGAATTTGAAGCGGCAGATGATTCTTACAGTTTGCAACTCGGCTATACACTGGAGTTGGGCGGCAAGAGGTATGCACGCAGAAGACTGGCACGTAGCCTGGCCAGTCAGGAAGAGTTGACTGTGACCCTCTTTTTCCAGGAGTTGCGCGCCGAAGCTACAGACGCTTTTCTGGAAGCCATCCTGCAAAAAGAGATCTGGCAATTCAAAAAGAGTTCTTATGAATATATGTTGCAATTGAGTAACTCCGATAGTATCCGTTACAGGCTGGGAGAGATCACAGAAAATGAAGCCCGGCAATCGAGAGTGGAGGCTGCTTCTCTGCTCAATGAGGTATATCAGCAGGAAGCGGAATATCGGGCTGCACTGGTTACGTTGAACCAGTATATGGGACTCACTGCGGAAACATTGTACGAGCCTGCGGGAGATCCCGGACTGGTACGCCTGGATTATTCGCTTCAGGAACTTCTTGTGATTGCCCAGGACAATCGGGTAGACTTGATGATGGCGATGAAGAACTCTGAGATCGCTATGAATCAGTTGAAACTTGTCAAAGCAGAACGCAGGCTTGATCTGGGACTATTCGTTGGGTATGAGCGGGAGTGGGGAGGATTGCGCCCGACACGGGATGCTCTGAAAGGAGGAGTTGCTATTCCACTAAAATTCTCAAACCTCAACCGGGGAGCTGTGCGTGCTTCGCGTCTCGAAGTGCAGAAAACAAAAATAGAACATCAGGATACGGAACTTCAATTACAGGCGGAAGTGACACAGGCCTATTTTTATTACCTGGCGATGGAAAAACAACTGGCGCAATTCAGATCCGGGTTGCTCGAAGATACACAGAAGCTATTGGATGGGGTTGTATATACCTATCAACGGGGAGAGACGGATATTCTGGAAGTCCTGATTGCCCAGCGTACTTACAATGAAATGCAGGAACAATATCTGGAAACATTGAAAGGATATGCCGCTTCACTGATCGAGTTGGAACGTGCCTGCGGTATCTGGACGTTGGAATTCTGAATGGAGTGTCGTAGGAGTTCAAATAAAGATCCGGAATGAAAGTATACTATGCCAGTATCTTTTATTCCGGATCTTTTTATATGTTGCGATTTATTTTCTATTCTATTCGTTTACAACCATTGGCTGCAAGGAAGTTGTTCAATGCCTCTTCATATCCGCCAGGTACAATAATGTGATGATTTCCCAATGGATTCTTTAAAAAATAATCTACAGGACTATTCAGCCTGACACGCACTTGGGTGCGACAGACATTGGTGTAGTTGGTATTTTCCGTAAGCGTACCGGTAGTCAGATAGTACTCGTCGAGGCATTCCCCACCACACTTCACCACCGTTACTTCTCCGGTAGGAAGAATGCCCTGAATACCGATCCCACTTTCCGACTCGAAGTGATTGCGGATAATAAAAGCATCTACCTGTCTGGTGCCGATGGTACAGTGTGCAAGCACCATTTCGTTGGTACGGGTATCCAGCATGGAAGGATTGGCCATAAAACCATTTTTACCCGTCAGTGTCTTTACTGCAAGCAGGGTGAAGATGGATTGCAGATCTCCTTCGCATCCGGCAGGGATACCGTCGTCGTTGAGCAGGGAAATAGCCAGGCATCCTGTCGTATGTGTATGATCCATCAGGCGGAAGCAACTGACAGTGACTGCTGTGAGTTGTTCTTCTTCGCATACCTGTTTCAATGCGCGATAGAGACGCATGGCTTTGATCAGGTCTTCCGGTGTGGCTTCCTTAGAGGCAAACGCACGGGATGCGAAATCTGCACAGGCATTATCCACTTCTTCGTCTGTAATGCGATCGTAATTTTCCTGGATACGTTCGATGGAAATATCAGTATATTGTATTCCCCAGCGACGTTTGGCCAATAAGTAATCCACATTACTGGCAATGAGCCACGAAGAGGGCGGCCCGATCACACCAATGCGCACTCCTTTCAGTGCCTGTTGAGCTTTGAAGTTTACATACAACACTTTGATGCGTTGTACAATTGTGTCGGCTTCTCCATGGAGAATTTCACTTTTCAATCCCCGGGAACGCAGCCAGGAAGATATTTCCAGAGAGGCAGCCAGCGAATTCTGCATACCATCTGCCAGCAACAGCGTGGGACGGGGGAGAGACTCGAAAGCTTGCATCACCAGGCGTTCTACTCCTCCTGTAGCAATGAATAAAATACTGAATTCATCTTTTGGCAGAGAATCGATTTGTGTATAGTCGACCAGATTTATGGTAAAATGTTTTTCCAGCTCATTCAGGATAGCCTGATGTGCATGACGCACAGTCTCCTGTTTATGCAACATGGAAGCGAAAGTAATGAGGTTTATCGTCATTATGAATTTCTTTTGGTATTCTATTCACAAATGTATATTTTTCTTTTGACTCTGCCATGACCTTTTCACTCTTCGTAAGGTTTTTAAAGCAATAAATATATCTGTCTTCGAATAATTGCTTACCTTTGCCCCCTGATTTTTTTGTTTACTCCTTATTATTATATAATATATCTTATGCCAACTATATCCATTCGTGGAAACGAGATGCCTGCATCTCCTATCAGAAAACTGGCTCCTCTGGCCGATGCTGCCAAACAACGGGGAGTACATGTCTTCCACCTGAACATCGGCCAGCCCGATCTTCCTACTCCACAAGCCGCGATTGATGCCATCCGACAGATCGATAGAAAAGTTTTGGAATACAGTCCGAGCGCAGGCTACCGCAGTTACCGCGAAAAGCTGACCCATTACTATGCCAAATTCAATATCAACCTGGATGCAGATGATATTATCATTACCACCGGAGGATCGGAAGCGGTATTGTTTGCTTTTCTTTCCTGTCTGAATCCCGGTGACGAGATCATTGTACCCGAGCCGGCGTATGCCAATTATATGGCTTTCGCTGTTTCTGCCGGAGCAGTGATACGCACCATTTCCACTACGATAGAAGAAGGTTTTTCTCTGCCCAAGGTAGAGAAATTTGAAGAATTGATCAACGAGCGCACCAAAGGTATCCTGATCTGTAATCCCAACAACCCGACCGGATATCTCTATACCCGCAGGGAAATGGACCAGATCCGTGACCTGGTCAAAAAATACGATCTTTTTCTTTTCTCCGACGAAGTATACAGGGAATTTATCTATACCGGTTCTCCCTACATCTCGGCCTGTCACCTCGAAGGCATTGAAAACAATGTAGTACTGATCGATTCTGTCTCTAAAAGATATTCGGAATGTGGCATCCGCATCGGAGCACTTATTACCAAAAACAAAGAGGTAAGAAATGCTGTTATGAAATTCTGTCAGGCCAGGTTAAGTCCTCCTCTGATCGGGCAGATTGCGGCAGAGGCCTCTCTCGATGCTTCGGAAGATTATTTGCGGGATACGTATGACGAATATGTGGAGCGCAGAAAATGTCTGATCGATGGGCTGAACAGGATACCCGGAGTATATTCTCCGATCCCAATGGGAGCTTTTTATACCGTGGCTAAGTTGCCTGTAGATGACTCGGACAAGTTCTGTGCCTGGTGTCTTTCCGATTTTGAGTACGAAGGACAGACCGTGTTCATGGCACCGGCCTCCGGATTCTATACGACACCCGGAGCCGGATACAATGAGGTACGTATCGCCTATGTATTGAACAAAGAAGATCTGACGCGTGCACTGATCGTTCTGAGTAAAGCGCTGGAGGCTTACCCGGGAAGGGTAGAGTGATTTCAGTTCAGTAAAGAGGTGTTATTACCTGATTTCTGTTTGTCATTCATGAGCAGATATACTTATCAATGAAGATCAAAATGTCATAGACCAATATGGGGTTCGAACTTTTTATCGCCAGACGTATGTATCGGGACCAGAAGGGAGAGAAACAGGTTTCTCGTCCTGCTGTGATTATTGCTATGCTGGGTATAGCGATAGGCCTGGCAGTGATGATCGTCTCTGTGGCCCTGGTGATCGGCTTTAAGAAAGAGGTTCGTGGCAAAGTCATAGGATTCGGTTCCCACATTCAGGTGACCAATTTTGACGGCGTGCGTTCGTACGAAACACATCCCATAGCCGTGTCAGACAGTATGATGAATGCTCTCGCCGAATATCCCAACGTACGACATGTACAACGCTATTCCACCAAACCGGGTATCATAAAGACCGATGAGGCATTTATGGGAATGGTACTCAAAGGGGTAGATCAGGATTTCGACGACTGTTTTTTCCGTGAGCATTTGCTGGAAGGAGAACTTCCCGCATTCAACGATACGACCTCTTACAATCAGGTGGTGATATCCAAGTCCATTGCCGATAAATTGATGATCCGGACAGGTGACCGGATCTATACCTATTTTATACAGGGTCAGGTCCGTGCCCGGCGTCTCACTGTTTCAGGTATCTATCAGACCAATTTTGCCGAGTATGACAATCTTTTCCTGCTCACCCATATACATACAGTGAATCGTCTCAACAATTGGGAGGCCGATCAGGTAAGTGGTGTGGAGTTGCTGGTAAATGATTACAGCGACCTGGAAGATACAGCGTATGGGATCGCTATGGATACGGACAACAAACGGGATGCATACGGAGGTATTTATTTCGTCAGGAATATAGAACAACTCAATCCGCAGATCTTTGGCTGGCTCGAATTGCTGGATCTGAATGTGTGGGTCATCCTGATCCTGATGACGGGAGTAGCCGGATTCACCATGATCTCCGGACTATTGATCATTATTCTTGAGCGTACTCACATGATCAGTATCCTTAAATCTTTAGGTGCTAACAATTTCAGTATACGTAAGGTCTTTCTGTGGTTTTCCGTGTTCCTGATCGGCAGAGGGATGATCTGGGGAAACGTGATCGGAGTGGCCTTTTGTCTGATACAGTCACACTGGAAGATATTCAAACTGGATCCCGTATCTTACTATGTAGATACTGTGCCTATTTCGTTTAATGTGTTTATCTGGCTGTTGATCAATGTCGGGACTCTGTTGGTCTCTGTACTGATGTTATTGGGACCTTCTTACCTCATTACCCGTATTGAACCTGCGAATTCGATGCGGTATGAATAAGTAGTTATCACGGTTCATTCCCGACGGGAAATAGATATGTTTACTTGTAGAGACGCAATACTTTGCGTCTTTTTTTATGCATTCATATCTCTGATTTCATAATCACGGAACTGGAATTTGAGACGCAAGGTATTGCGTCTCTACAAGTATATCAATAACCGTGTAAATCTTTCGGGATAAGGTTTTGGAGTTTGCAGATTGGAAACAACCGACTGCTATTTCCTCGTAAAATCTCCTCTGCCACGTACTTTGCGGGAGAGGCTGAACTTCAGGGACTGTAAAGGCTGCAGAAGGTCAAATAGCGGAAGAGAGAAGATGTATCTTCTGCTTTCTCCCAATTCGGTCGCTGTTTTGTTGAAGATAATTGCCTGTATCACCAGCCTTAGTATCCATATCAATACCGGAATGCCGGCAACCAGCCAATGATGGGTATAAACACCCCAGGCGATTGTCAGGAAGATACTGATATAAAACAACAAACGGCTGAATGTTTCGAATCCTGATACATATTTCTGGCTGCCTTTGAAATAGCGGGAGGTAGCTTTGTAGCTGACTTTTTCTTCTTTGAAATCTTTATACCATCTGAGTGGCTCCATACGCGTCACTGCTTGTGGGTCTGTCAGCACACGGGTATTTTCTCCATTTGCTACCTCATTGATAAACAGATCGTCGTCTCCGCGTTGGAGATTGAGATGAGACGAATAGCCTTTGTGGTCGAAAAACAACTCTTTCCTGTAGGCCAGGTTCCGGCCGATTCCCATGTAGGGGCTACCTGCCAAAGCAAATCCCATGTAACGCATGGAGGTAAAAAGAGCATCATAAGAGGTGCGTTTGTGCAACCAACCCTTTCCGGGAGCATATCCGCTATAGCCCAGAACTACCTGAGTACGCGGGGTAAACTGTCGGGCCATCAGACGAAGCCATTGGTTGCTGACCGGGCAGCAGTTGGCCTCCGTAAATACAAGCCAATCGTATTTACTTGCTTTGATCCCCAGTGTAAGCGCCAGCTTTTTGCGGCTGATGTAGCGGGCACTATCCGGAGTGAAACTGTGATAAAGATGCGGATATTTTTCTTCAAGCATACACAACACCTCCTCACTTTCATCCGTGGAACCGTCGTTGACCACGATCACCTCGAACTGAGGATAATCCTGCTCCAGAATCGCAGGAAGGAATTTGCGCAGATTTTCAGATTCGTTGCGTGCGCAGATCACTACCGACACAGGCTCCGGTATATCGTTGTGATTCCCCAATCCCAGACGCGTCTGTTTGTTGTGACGACGGATACGGTCGTAAAGTGCCAGGTAGTAGATCAGCTGTATGATGAAAAGACTTCCGGTCACAGAGAGGAGGACAAGGTCTGTCGTATTGATCGTAAATGCTTCCATGTAGATATTTTTGGTGCTGCAAAAGTACATAAATTCGGAAACAAACGACGCCTAAACCGGTGATATTTCTAAATTATATACTATGCATCCTGTAAACAGGAGTGTATATAGAACGGTATTCGGGAAAGCAGATCCTTATTCTGTGAGGCAGGGATCAGATGTTACCGCCTTGCCAGACTCTAATCAATACGGTCTACATATTCTTTCTTGAACATGTTTACAAAGAGCAGGAACAGGGAGAGCAGGAGAGGGCCAAAGATAATTCCCATAAATCCGAAGATAGACAATCCGATGACCACCCCGAATATTGTAATAAGCGGATGGGTATCTGCCATCTTTTTCTGAAGCAGAAAACGTATGACATTGTCCGATTGTGCGATCACAATGAATCCGTAGGCAATGAGACCGATGCCGTTGCCGACATGTCCTGTGACTGCTAAATAAATACCTAAAGGAACCCATACCAGAGCTGTTCCTATGACAGGAAGGATCGTGGTGATACAGGTCAGGATAAACATCAGAAAAGGAGCGGGTACATCAAAGAAATAATAGGCAACCAATCCCAGACCTCCCTGTATAATGGCCAGCAGGGGGATACCAATCGCATTGGAACGCACGATGAGGTTGACCTCGTGCAGTACATGTTGCGTATCGTACTTATTGAAAGGCAGTATATCCCGCATATAGGTTTCCATCGGTACACAACCTGTAAGCATGAAATAAAGTACAAACATAAGTACCAGCAGGTTCATACCGAGACTTGTAATGCTTCCGATAAGCGTTTGTCCGATGCTCGGAGCGCTGTTTATCAGGTAATTCAGGTTTTCATTGCTCAGGATATCATAGCCGGTTTTTTTCTCGATCATTGCGGACAGTTTTTCTACCGGTGCGATCACCAACTGCGGATCCAGGTCCAGATCGTTCAGCTTGTTCAGGAACATAAGGACGATGAAAGATATGGGTATCAGAAAGACCAGAATGACTTCTCCCAGAAGCAACAGTGCTGCTATGCTTTTTTTG
>DALZBD010000130.1:0-8971 GCA_031977515.1 Bacteroides sp.
GTTCTTTTGTTCTTTTGTCTGAAAAAACATTTTTCCTTATATTTACAACAAATTATATACACAGAGAAACGATATGAACTTTTTGGATCTGACCAGACAGCGTTGTACCACCCGTGGATTCGACGGGCAGCCTATAGAGAAAGAAAAACTGGAATATATGCTGGAAGCGGCCCGGGTAGCTCCCACAGCCTGCAAAAAACAACCCCAGCGCATCATCGTCGTACAGAGACCGGAGAATCTGGAAAAGGTTGGAAAAGCCTACAATACTTTCCGCTCTCCCTGTATACTAATCATCTGCCGGGATACAAGAGACTCGCTGATCCGGCCCTTCGACAACAAATGTTCTGGCGATCTGGACATAGGCATCGTCACAGATCACCTGATGCTGGCCGCACGGGAGGTGGGTATCGGCAGTGTAATGGTAGGTCTGTTCGACCCAGCTATTGTGAGAAGAGAATTTTCTATTCCCGAGTATATCGAACCCACTGCACTTCTTCTGTTGGGATATCCGGAAAAAGGATTCCTTTCTCCGGAACGTCATCTGCATACCCGAAAGCCATTGCATGAAACCGTAATGAGGGAGATATATCAGGAGAAGCCCAATGAATTCCGGTAAAAACCAAGGCTAATCCGAAAAAGTTAAGTACATTCGTCCCGCAAAAACAAATAAAAGAGCCATGTACCCATTGTGGGCATAGAATTTACATAGAGACAAAGAATACAATACAAATCCATAAACAAAGAATCTCATGAGTTTTTTCAAGAAGCTGAAAGGGGAATTGATCGATATCATCGAATTTCTCGACAACACACAACACACGATCGTTTACCGCTTCGAACGGTACAACAACGAGATCAAAAACAATGCAAAATTGGTGGTACGCGAAGGGCAGATCGCTGTCTTCCTCAACGAAGGACAGATTGCCGATACCTTCACACCGGGCACCTATACGCTGAGTACGCAGAACCTGCCCATACTCTCCACTCTGCAGGGATGGAAATACGGATTCAACAGCCCATTCAAGGCCGAAGTATACTTCGTGAGCACCAAGAATTTTATCGACCAGAAGTGGGGCACCAAAAACGCCATTACGCTGAGCGACGACCGCTTCGGGATGGTAGAGGTACGTGCTTTCGGGATGTACTCGTTCAAGGTAACCGATGCTCCCCGGTTTATCCGCGAGATCGTGGGTACTAATCAGTCTTTCACCACCACGCACATCAGTGAGCAACTCAAGAGCATCATCGTGACGCGCTTCTCGGATGCTACGGGTGAGATCAACCTGCCGATCGAGAAATACGCGGCCAACCTCAACGAACTTTCGGAAGCTATATTTACCTACATACACGACGACTTTGCCGCCTACGGGATGGAGGTGACCAAATTCCTGATCGAGAATGTATCGATGCCGGAAGAGGTGAAGAAGGAGATCTTCGAACTGAGCCGCCTGGATAAGATAGACATCGACAAGCTTACGAAGTTGAAAGCTGCCAAAGCCATTGAGGCTGCCGCAGCCAATCAGTCGGGCACAGCCGGTGTCGGTATGGGACTGGGTGCAGGGCTGGCCATGGCACAGCAGATGACACAGACCTTTGCCCAGCAGGCTACACAGGCAGCACCTCCCGCACAGTCTACCCCGTCGGCAGCTCCGGTACCACCGCCACTGCCTGCGGAGTCGCAGTTCTACGTGGCATTGGATGGCAAACAGGCAGGCCCCTTCGGCAAAGAGCAGCTCAAAGGGCTGGTGCAGGGCAATCAGCTCACTCAGGAGACACTGGTATGGAAACAGGGCATGGCTGCCTGGGAAGCCGCGGGCAACGATCCTGAATTGGCAGACCTCTGGACCCAGACTCCTCCACCCCTTCCTAACGCCTGATCTCCATGTCTGAGTCTTTAGAACCCACTACAGCACAGGTCGAGGAGCAGACCTGTGCCTGTAAGCAGTGCGGTGCCTCGCTGGTCTACAAACCAGGCACACTGACGCTGTTTTGCGAATATTGCGAATCTTTTACCGAGATTGAGGCGACGGTAGTCGAAGAGATCGTCGAACTGGATTTTCTCTCCTATGCGGCGCAGTCGGAAGAGCAAAGCAGCCAGACGAGCAAGGTGATGCAGTGCAGCCAGTGCGGAGCGGAATCGATCTTCGAAGAGGAGATCAAATCTGCCCCCTGCCCCTATTGCGGCATTGCCCTCGTAGAGGGAGATATGCACGAAGAGCGGCTCATCAGCCCCTCCTACCTGCAACCTTTTGCGGTCTCGCAGGAGGATGTACAGGGACATCTCAAAAAATGGGTAAATAGCCTGTGGTTTGCTCCTAACAAACTGAAACACCAGACGGCCTACAGCCACGAGCTGCAGGGGGTCTATCTGCCCTACTGGACGTACGACGCACAGACCCACACCCGATACCAGGGGATGCGGGGAGATACCTATACGGTGACTACCGGCACGGGAAAAAACAGACGTACGGAGACACGTACGCGGTGGAGTTACCGCAGCGGAAGGGTATCCCGCTTTTTCGATGATGTGCTGGTACCTGCTTCCCGGATGATCCCGGCAAAGATCCTGGGGAAGATCAGCAACTGGAACACCAAACAACTGATGGAGACGGACGCCCGTTTCTACCGCGGATTCACCACGACCAAATATACCGTGGATCTCAAACAGGGATACGTCACTGCCAAAAGCATCATGGACAGCCAGATCGATTCGGATATACGCAGGGACATCGGCGGAAGCCAGCAGAGAATCCTGTCGAAGCATACCGATTACCAGGATATCCGCTTCAAGCTGATCCTGCTGCCTGTGTACCTGTCGAGCTATCGCTACCGGCACAAGCTGTATCATTTCTATGTCAACGGACATACGGGGAAGATCACGGGCGACCGCCCTTACAGCAAGCTGAAGATATTCTTTGCGGTGGTAGCAACACTGATCGTGCTGGGACTGATCTTCTGGTATTTCTATACGGAGGGATAGATAAAAGATGAAGAGGTTTCACACAGACTTTTATCACACTATCATATAGCATGTCATATATGTAGTATCACCTCTATCATCACTCGAAAAAAATTGATGGCAAAATTATCATGATATATAAGAAAATCAGAAATAATGATTACTAAAATCAACACCTCGTATCCCTCCGCAACTGGCTCTTATCCACGCTCATGAATGGACAGATAAGCTTTAATGAGATAGATATGAGTAAGCTGTTCGACCTCTATGTATTCAAAAAACTCAACGCCTGTATCCCGCCCTCCTGGAAGTTGCAATACCACAAAAAATTTGGCAAACAGGAACCGGATTTCCTACTTAGGTCGGCAGACAGTTCACAGGCCTTCGTGATAGACACCAAGTACAAGCCCCGCTACGAGCACCAGAGTATCCTTGTAGAGATGCCCGGCAGGTAAGCGGCTATGCACGTCTGAGAAGGCTATACGATGAGCTGAGACTGACCGACTACCGCCGCAACATCGACTGCCTGATCATCTACTCACACCAGAGTTGCGATCCCGAACTGAAATTTTACTTCAATGAGGACAGCAAGTTAGATATCAGCCAGTTCCGAGCAGAAGAGCAATACGTACATTTCTACAAACTGGGCATCCAGCTTCCGAAGATAGAAACTGCTCCGGAAAAGAGCTGATCTGCCCCTACAACAAAAACTCATACCGGGAGCGGAGGATCTCCATCAGTTCATTGTACATCCGGGAAACATCCTTTCCCTGATCGTATGCAGCCAGGAAGAGATCAAACTCCTCTCCGAATTCGTCTTTAAGTTTCCGAGTCCCCTTTCCATAGCTAAGCATCAGCAGAAACCGTACCTTATCCTCCACAGAAGACAGTGTCCGAACGTCTATCTCCTCTTTCCCGACGAGAACATCAAGCGCCGATTCGGTCACTACGTCCTTCCCGCAGGCCGACTGAAAAGTGATATCCGGAACAGAAGTTTTCATGTGGTTTAGGACATGTGCCAGTCCTTCGGGCGTGGTTGCCTGCTCTACAAACAGCCTCAACACGTCGAGATAGCTCTTCTGTGAGATGAATTTAAGCAACTGGGGAAACGCATTGAAATCGCTTCTGTCCACTGCATACTGCTCAAACAAATGACTGATACGGACCAGATCAAACGAATCACTACCCGGCATATCCACAGGATCTGTCCTATCTACATCCTGCCGGGGAATGTCCTCTGCGCCTGCTCTCTTCTTACGGATGCCTGTTCCGGGTATGGAAGTGCCGTAGGGTGTTGCAGTTCGATGAAGTATTCCCGACAGGCATCCAGCATTGCCCGGCAGGAGTCGGTCAGTACCAGTTGCAGGTAGCCATCGGCCAGGTTGAGCCGGCCGATATTGATGTCGTACTTCATCTCCGGCTTGTCTGCCAGCAGTGCCTCTTTCCGCTGCATATACTCTACCGCCTGTCGGTATTCTCCTTTGAAGTAGTAATGATTGCCCCGGTTGTTGAGATAGGTGGCCTGATCTACCAGGGAGACCTTGTCCAGCAGGGGAGCCGCCTTTTGGTAATAATAATCGGAACGTTCGAAATTGCGTAGTTCCAGGTACGTATGTCCCAGTCCTGTATAGATAGAAAAACGCTCCTCTTCCGGTTTGCCCAGCGAATCGGAAGCCACCAGTGCCTTTTGATAGTAACGGACTCCCTGCAGAAAATCCTGCCTGTGGTTGTAGAGATCCGCGATATTCATCAGAAACACATCTATCTCCTCCATCTCCGGCAGGTACTTCACCTGGTCTTCGGCTTTCAGGAGCCAGAGCAGGGCACTGTCCGTATCGTTGGCAAGAGCATAGGTGACAGCTATGTTGTTGCAGGTCTCCAGCAACAGCAGAGGGTCGTCACAGGCAGAGGCATGCTCCATGACCCGATAAAAGATCTCTCGCGCTTTCACTACCTCTCCACCTACGCCCCACGTCTTGGCGTACATATCAAGCAACTCATAATACCTGTTGCTGTCTGTGCTATCCTGCAACAACAAGGTCAGTTTTTCCTGGAGATAAAGCGGATTGTTGTAGAGAGAATCGACAAATTCGGCTTTCAGAGCAGCCAGATCGTCCCCGGCATGCGGAAGGTCGCTTTTCCTGCCGCAAGCGGCGAAAAGTAGCAGGGACAACAGGGAAAAATACACGAGGCGTGTGTAATACAAAGTGTGTGTCCTGATCGGATCTATGTGTGTGTATGAACCAGGGTATGGTCTTTCAGGCAAATACAGTGAAAGCCGAAGGCAAAGAAACAAACTTGTTTGATTTCTATGCTGAGGCGCATCCTGTATTCTACAACTATAGTGAAAGCCATTTTCAGACAGAAGAACAGATGAACAAAAGAAGAGATAGAAATAGAGAGTTTCCAAATCAAACACAATACATATATGTTCTTTTGTTCATCTGTCTCAAAAAAATATGTCCAAAGCGCATCCTATATGCTACAAATATAAAGATAATATATTCAGACACAAAACCCTCTCTATAAAACAAGATCATCCGACCGGATTGACATGGACATCAACCTTCTCTGGCATTTATTTCCTTTTACAGGGAAGCTGTCCCTTCTCTGTCTAATAAAGTTCTCCGGCATACACCGCAAAGAGCATGTTGCATGCATCAGAAGAGATTACCTGCCCCCACTTATCAATGATTCACAATGCCCTCCTCCCGGAAGAAGACCTCCACTTTATAACTCCTTTTTTCTCTTTCCTCATCGGGTTCTATCTCGTACAGAGCGATGCTCTTCGTGCCGAGATCGTATACCTGGAGAAAGTAATCATCTGCAGAGTAATATCCGGATCCGACCAGTGCAAACGAGTCGTTGTCTTTCCAGAATACACCTTCCAGGCAGGTACTGGAACCACCCCAGAGAATGAGACCTTTCACCTTCATCAGACGATCTGTCAGGTAGATCCCGGTGCAATCGTCGCCACCGTAATAATGATACCTTCCGTCTTCCTCGAGCGTGAGAGTAGGCAGATCCGGATCTACATACCGCCTCCGGTCCGGAGAATACTGCATGGCAGGCAGACTGCCATTGTCATCTTCCGGGGTGAACGGACAGTAGTAGATACTCGTAGTATCAGGCTCTGCATAGAAATCCCACTCCCGGGATTCACAATGCTTCATCTTCCGGATATCTATTCCATAGAAATCGAGCCAGTTTTTCACTACGGGTTCCCATGCTACCGCCTCCTGTTCGGAAAGGAAAGGCAGAGCGTTGTACCTCTCCGATTCCCTTTCGGCCTCTTCTGCCCAACGAATCCTGTCGAGCGAATCGCGCAAAGATTTTTCTGCCAGCCAGAGAGAGTCTGCCCGGGCCATCGAGTCCTGCCGGGCACGCTCGGGAACTATGGGAAAATCGACAGCCATACCCGCCGGATCTCCGACAGAGAGTGAATTCCCCCGAGCACCACAACCGATGCACAGGATACCTGAAAAAATCAAAAGAAGTATTTCTCTCATAAGTTTTTTATATATAGGATCATCGGGGCTTCACCACCTTTACCCGCATGATTCATTCCTTTCAGACCCTTTCTGATCCGGCAAAGCCTCTTCCTCTGGCTGTACCTGCAGCAACTCCTCTATCCCCTCCCTACGCAGGATGTACATCCCAAACCGGTCGTCCGACACACCTTCCGTGAGCCGATACGGGTAGAGGAGCGCATCCCCCCGAAGCTCCGTAGGGAAACAGCCAAACCAGATGCCGGGCACCTTGCCTTTCAACTCTTCGGCTACCTCTATGAGGTGCGAAGAAAAAAGGAAGATACACGAACGCTTGCGGGCAAAAGCGGTGATCACAGCCAGCGTAGCCTCGTAAGCATCCTTCACATTGGTACCGCGAAACAGTTCGTCGAACACGATCAGATACCGCCTGCCGCTGCTCACCTTCTCCGCCACATACCGGATGCGCTTTACCTCGGAATAGAAATGGCTGTAGCCAAGCGACAACTCGTCGGGCACATTGATAGAGGTAAACATCCCAGCGAAGACAGAAAACTCCATCTTCACGGCAGGCACCGGAAATCCGAGGTGTGCGAGGTATACCGCCAGACTCACCGCTTTCATGTAGGTAGACTTGCCTGCCATATTGGCTCCGGTAAGGAAACCTGTATTCGTCTCTCCATCCAGCGAGAAATCATTCCGCACCGGATCTTTGAGAAACGGGTGCCAGAGCCCTTCTATATGCAGGCACAAGTCTTCCCGCACCTCTGCAAATACCCATCCCCGCTTCTGCTTCACACGGATCACTGCCTGGAATGCATCGATCGTATAGATGATCTCCAGCAGCTGGCGGCAGTCGTCGCGCCACAGGTAGCGCAGCACATGATCGAACCGCTCGATCTCACCGATCGAAAATCCCGAACCTTCGTGTCTGAGGATAGGAGCCAAATCATCGGACTCCAACACCCCCGTAACCTTTTCACGGAGCAGCACAAACAATTCAGGACATCCCTCGGGATTTGCTTCACAGACAAAGGTATAGAGCCCTTGCAACAGTTCAGTCAGCCATTCCACTCCCCGACAGACGATGTAATATGCGTTGTTGGGAACCAACCGGGCTCCCCAGTTTTTCCGAAGCCCATCTATGAAAGAGTAGCGCGAGGGAATAGTTGTCTGCGAATAGTAGTGCTCTATAAAGTCCAGTATCTCCCTGTCGATCTCCAGCTGGCAGCCACCTGCCTCCAGATACCGGATCATCTCCACCCTGTCACGGATATCCCGGGTCGAGGAAAGCGGGTACTCAAACATACGCTCCAGCTGATACTTCCCGCCATAGGAAGAGACCTCCCTGAATATACTGACAAGAGAATCTCCCCCTGACGAAAGAGGAAGTACAGAAAGGTCTTTCAACGTCTGTTTATCAATTTCAAACACAATAGCTGTCGGATGATGGGTCAGAGACCCGTTTCGTTGTTGTAAAGATCACACAGCAAGGATTTGTCCGGGACGTATCCTCTATTCTATAAAAGCCATTTTCAGACAGAAGAACAGATGAACAGATGAACAAAAGAAGAGATAGAATGAGTTTTCAAATCAAACACAAAATAAATATATGTTCTTTTGTTCTTCTGTCTGAAAAAATATCCAAAGCGCATCCTATATTTTACAAATATAATAAAAGATATTTTTCAGACAGAAGAACATACGAACAAAAGAAGACAAAGAAACAGAGAGTTTCCAGATCAAACACAAAATAAATACATGTTCTTTTGTTCTTCTGTCTAAAAAAAGGCTTCCACCTGTCGCACACATATCTACCTATAGTGAATAACCATTCTATAGAAAGATCATTCTTCCTCCCAGGTAAAAATCTGTCTTTCAACAGGAATGTGTTCCAATTCCTCTTTCCCGACCAGAGATACCACCATACAGGATT
Source organism: Bacteroides sp. (assembly GCA_031977515.1). Lineage (GTDB taxonomy): Bacteria > Bacteroidota > Bacteroidia > Bacteroidales > Bacteroidaceae > Bacteroides. The sequence continues at coordinate 8,384 of DALZBD010000130.1, forward strand.
TCTCTTTCACACATTTGGGCAGTAACCTTAGCAACCGGACCAAATGAAATACAGCTTTTAATTCCTGAAAATAACAACGGAACAGACGCAGGTAAGTAATCAAGAAACAGCCTTTCTCTCCTTTACGGATACGTATAATACTTTTCTTGTCCAGATCTGTCCGGGCTTCCATATCTCTGATGGTAAGTGGTAATCTCTGATGCAGAAATACTGCAACTTCACCGATAACTAATACGGACTCGCTCTCAGACTGAGTCATTTTTGTATTCTCCTCAGAAGAAGAATTTTCATTTTTCGGATGTGCCATACGTTCACAAAGGTTAGGTAATACAACGGATTCACGCGATACTCTTCAAAGCGTGTCTATCTTCGATTAAAGATAGATGATTTTTAACAAAATTAAACTACTTGTCCCCTTTTGTGTCACCTTCTATTTGCCAAAACTATCCGATTTTTGCAGTGTCATTCATAACCGAAAATAACCCTGAATCATACAATAACCTTTATCATTGAACACCATGAAAGATCTGAGATTTATCAAACACGCCACCGATTCTTATGAAAACGAATGTTTCGAACAACTCCTCG
>DALZBD010000131.1:0-8970 GCA_031977515.1 Bacteroides sp.
GAAGAATCCCACCAGGCTAAGGGAGCCTGTACTTCTACACGCATATTGGGACGCTGGTCTCTTTGTATGTAAGAGGTAAACCGGGTTGCCATTCCCGGATAATCTTTTGTGTCGAGTATACCTATTAATCCCAATGCTTCCAATAAAGTACCATATGTCCCTGGGTGGTTTGTAGGGAGTAACTTTTCTTTGCGGAGCGCTTCTCTTGCTTTGCTATATCTTGTTTGAGAAGGCAAGTTGCGAAGCACAGCCAGAATGGCTCGAAAAGTCCAGCAGTCATACGTTGTGGGTGTTGGTTTTTTATCTGCTTTAGCCATTTCACGCAAAGCAAGCACATGTCCTACCGGATCACCGTCCAACGGTGTTCCGGATTCTATGCTTCGATACCAGATAGATGCAGTCTCTTTAGGACTGTTATGAATACCACAGATCCGACAAACATCTGTAGAATTTCCATAAGGTGTATGGGGATGCTCCGGCATACCTGTGGTTATTAATTTACCAGTAAGTGCAGATTGCCAATAAAATGGGGCAGACCAAAGTCCGGCAACAAAAGCTGCTCCTGCTTCCTCCAGCGTCCATGTATCTGCCAACTGTTTGAGTTCCTCCAGTATTTTATCATGTTCCGGCCAAAACAGCTCGTTGGGCAGGTGGCCGTGTTGTTTCAGCAGATCCAGATCTGCTTGTGTGAAACCTGACGGGATATGGTGCAGAGATACACCCTGCTCAGAGTCGTAATAACTGCTTCCGGTATAAACCTGTTTGAGTAACCAAAGTTGTTGTATCAAATTTGTATCCATCTTCATCTGTATTTTACTCTATGGGAATAAAGGGCGAAAGATACGTTTTTTGGGTTTACTTTTTTGATATTCTTCCAAATATAAGCTATAAAAATGGATGGCTACAGGATCAACTGAATGGTTTTGCTTTATGGAGTCATTTATCTACAACAGAATATTCATAATCTATTTTTGCATTCGTGGGAATGACAGATACTAATGTTGCAACCGTCCATGGTTGCATCACTGTTGCATCTGTAGGATAAATGTATACATGAAAGGTGTAGTCGCCTTTCTCAGATTTGTAAAGAGTGTGTTGGATAGCATGTATACCCGAATAATGTTCTCCTTTGGCAACCATTAAATTTTGTGTGGTGAAATCTATTTCAGGTATATCTCCTTCCGGAATGTATTTTGCCAACTCTTCTTTCGTACGTATGATATAGAGTTTGTTTTCTTCCATTGTGGAAAAATCTACATTTTCAGGCAACTGATATTCAGTTGACATCTGTAGTTGCTTCTCAGAATTATCATCCTTATCGCAGGAATGCAGACATATACCTATAACCATTAAAATAGCGGGAAGTAAAAAGTTTAATTTTTTCATTTTTTGTAGTATTAGTAAGTAATTTGTTTATGGACCTTTTCTTATAAGTTAAATACAGAAACAGGTGCATTATTACTTTATTTGACCTTTTTTAACTTATGGTATTTCGCAGGAAGTAATTTGTGTGTCAGGTAAGTTCCGAATTTCTGGTTTGTATAGATGTGGAAAAAAGCTTTTAAGAGGATCAGATCTTACGATACTCATGTTTCTTGCGGTATTCCAGCGGAGTACATCCTTTGATGGAACGGAATTGCCGGGCCAGGTTGCTGATGTCAGGAAAACCGGTCTGGTGGGCAATATCAGCGATGGGTTCGTCGCTGCGCAGAAGCAGTTGGGTAAAGCGTTCGATACGCAGATGGAAAATATATTGATAGATTGATTTGTGGGTCTCTTTTTTAAATCTTATCTCCAGCAGTCGGCGGGAAAGAGGTACCAACTCTACAATATCATCCACACACAGTTGTTTATCCACATGCTGGTGAATGTATTGCAGGGTTTTCAGGATGTAAGGATCGGCAGTGGAATAGGTGTTGGTAGACTGTCGGCTCACAATGCCTGTAGGTTGGATGACAACATCCCTGTAGGGCAGATCCGGCATATTCAGCAGGCTTTCCAATAGCTCCGCAGCTTCATAGCCTCCCCGTTCGATGTTCATGTCTACGCTGGATACATTTGGGTCGGAGAGTGTGCAGGTGACCTCGTCGTTGTCTACTCCCAGTACGGCGATATCCTCGGGAATACGTAATCCGCAAAGTTTGCAGGCTTCGGTGATACGGCTTGCCTGATTGTCGTCGCATGCCAGGAGTGCGATCGGATGCGGAAGGGAGCGTAGCCAGTCGCAAAGCGGATCTGCCTCGTAAAACCAGAGATCGTCCAGTTGCTGGTGCTGGTATTCATGGAAATTGCCCCCGTATCCGTGCCGGGTGATACCTGACAGGAATCCTTCGCAGCGTTCCTGCGACCATACCACATCCCGGTAACCGTAGAAAGCAAAGTGCCGGAATCCTTTTCGCAGGAAATATTCCGCTGCCATCTCTCCGGTCTGATGATAGGCACCGGTGATGTTGGGAATGCAATCCCATCGTTTTTTATAATCCTGTGCCAGCGCAAGGATGCCGTTTTCTTTGAATAGTCCGACCTCGTCGTGGGTGTCAAACTGTCCGATGATGGCGTCGGCTTCCCATTTCCGTGCCCACTCCAGTACCCCTTTGATACCGTGGGTGTGCTTATAAGACGGAGGCATCCGGCACACTACCCAGGGGGCTCTGCCCTGTGAATAGGCCAGAATCCCTTTGAGCAGATAATGTGCGAATGCCTCTGTAAAGTCTGTTAAAAGAATGAGTCTGATCATGCAACTGTATATACAGCTACCTGGGCACAGCGATCTCCTTTTCGGGTGTGTTACATCCGGAAACTACGATACGGAGATCTTTTCCCTGTAGGAGAGCCGGATCTACGGCACACTCCAGCAGACGTTTTTCGCCCGGTAGCAGGCTTACGTAATTGTCACTCCAGAACACCGGACAGATCAGTTCGCCCTGCTGGTCTTTCAGTGCCAGGCGGGTCATCAGGCTGGTGTTTGCTCCGTTTTCCATCTCTACGCGGATCACTTGTTCATTGCCGCGTGCATCAGTAGATATCCGGATCTCAGGAGTGGCTTCAGGCAATGTGTTGAGCGGAGTGAAATCGGCATATTTCTTCATCGGTGTATGCACCCAGTTGGTCTTCTCCCAGTCGTGTTCATCATCCGTAGGTGATAAGCAGTAGAAATTGTCCGTCAGCCACTCTCCATGGTTGTCCTGCAATTGCAAAGATAAGAAAATATGTGAGTTGTGTACAGGGATCTCCGCTACTTTCTCAGACATACGCGGAGCAGCCTGCAGATTCAGTGTCTGTTCGTGTACAGGGCGCGATTGCAGGTCATAGATCATTACTTTTCCCTGCAACTTTACAGTTTCCGGTCCTTCACTTACCAGATAGATGCCTCTGTCTTCGTAGTTATAGATCAGCTGGCGTGCGGCATTCGCTTTCTTTGTCGAATAGTAAGCAGCCGTGGGTACCAGGTAGTAGTCGTACATCTGCCAGTACAGAGAAGGCCATGCGGAGTTGAGCATCCACTGTACGATGCCTGTAGCTTCGGGGATATTCACGCGGAAGGCTTCGAACATGGCACGTGTACCTTCGTAGTTGACAAGGTCTGCCTTGTTGAGGTAGTCCGTCAGGTCTTTCGCTTTGCCGTATTTGCCATCGATCACATCGGTCAATACCTTGAGGGTATTCATCGCCGAAGTAGCGGTAGTACAATGATAATCCCAGTATTCATTGATGGGCCACAGTTTGTCGGCGGGGATCATTTTGCGTATCGATTCGATTACCGGTAGCTGGGCTCCGATACCTGTTTCTGTATTGAAACCGTAGGCACCACCGTTCTTTTTGTCCAGGTACCAGTAGTTAGGACCTACGTATTCGTAAGGTCCATACATCTTCATACCTGTGGGGCCGGAGATTTCACTGGTCATCTTTTTGGCAGCAGTAATCACAGGACGATCGTCTATCTTTTCCAGAACCTCCATGTATCTTTTTTCCAGTTCCGGACGTGGCATCATATCACTTCCCACATACCAGGTGATGATACTCGGGTGGTTGCGCAGCCAGAGTACCTGATCGTTGAGCGACTGGGTGATGATATCCATCTGATCTTCCTGCATGATGCCTCCGAACTGATCTACCGGAGAGCCCAGGTAGTGTTCCCATTCCCATTGGCAGCTCCAGCCCACGAGTGCCAGCAGTCCGTAGCGGTCACACAGGTCATAGATATTCTGTGAAGTACCCCAGATGTTCTCAAAACGGATGGAGTTCATGTTCATGTCTTTCACATAGCGCACCTGAGTCTCGTTGCTCCGGGCATTGTCGCGCAGGAAGATATCATCTGTCCATCCGGCACTGCGCACCAGTACTTCTTTCCCGTTGAGTTTGAATCCGCGGTGTCCGGCAGCAGTAAAATAATCTTCGATCTGACGGATACCAAAATCAACTTCCTGACGATCCGATACCTGATTGTCTGCAACGAATTCCAGTTCCATGCGGTACATATCCGGATCGCCCAACTGATGGCACCACCACAGGCGAGGGTTGCGTACGTGTAGCTGAGAAACCTGATCGGAGTTCAGGGAGACGATTTTCTGCTCACCCGCATTCAGGGCAACGGGAACAGAGAATGTTTTTCCATCGAAAGTTCCGCGCAGTTTTCCTTTCACCGGAGTTGCAGCATGATTGGTGAGTGTCGTTTCCACAGTCAGCCATGCCTCGTTCAGAGTTTCTGTGTTGACTTTGGAATGTACGCGCGGGTGTTGCAACTCTACCTGTCCCGAAACCGATAGTCTTACTTCGCGGTACAGTCCCATGCTTTCGTCGGCCGGACGGGGATTCCAGTCCACGAAACCAATGTTGGGATCTCCTCCCTGAGCCTTGAATACTTCAATGGCCAGTACATTTTCCTGTGCCAGATAAGGTGTAATATCAAGAGTAAACTGACGGAAGGGGCCGCGACAGTTTTCCCGGTCTGCGATCAGTTGACCGTTGAGCCATACATTGGCCGAATAGCTCAGGCCGTCCAGGTGCAGGCGGGCCGTCTGTCCCTCTGCCAGATCAGGCATAGAGAAGGTTTTGCGGAACCACCACGATACATCAAACGGTGTACGGTCTATTTCCTTGTAGGCCATCCCTTCGAGGATTCCATCGTATAGTCCGTTGGCAGACAAAGCACCCATGACGGTAGTAGGAACACTTGTGTCGTACCATCCCTGCGGGGTAAATTGAGTCGTGGAGAGTACAGAGCCGTCTGGTTCCCATCCGGCCGAAGACCGGAGCTGCCAATCATCTGCCAGCAGGAACTGACGGTACATGGCCTGTTCCTGCGATTGGCAGGAGAGGAGTGCTACCGTGAAGCAGAGAAATAAAATAGAAATGTTTTTCATGACAAATGGGGGTTTAATGAGTGTGGGAGATCAGAGCCGAAGCTCCAAGCAGGCTCACGTAGGGGGTTTGTGAGACCAATATATGTAATTTTCTGACTGTTTCGTTGTAAGGGAAGTTTTGGATGGTCTGCCACATGGACTGCTCAAAGAGGGGGTAGGCTTCAGAGAGTCCGCCACCCCAGACAATGGCTTCCGGATCGTAAGTAAACAATACCGCTTTGACCAGTTCGCCGAGGTGTTTTCCGAATGTGTTCCATTGTTCCTGCGCTTCCGGGTCACCTGCCTGCGCACGTTGGAAAGCCTCTTTTCCGGTGGTGTGGCAGAGGGTCGTGAAATAATTGCTGCTGCAATAGTATTCAAAATCCCGTCCGAGATAGGGGAGAGAACCGATCTCACCTGCTCCCGTATTGCTCCCGTTGTAGAGCTTTCCATCGAGTATCACTCCCGCTCCGGTGCCGGTACCCAGTGTGATACCTATCAGGTTGCGGAAAGGTTTGCCTGCTCCGAAGAGATATTCGCCCAGTGCAAAGCAGTTGGCGTCGTTGTTTACCTGTACGGGGATACCGAACTGTGTTTCCATCTCTTCTTTGAGATGTACCTCTTTCCAGGCAGGGATGTTGACCGCATTGTATACAATGCCTTTCTCGGCATCTACTACCGAAGGTACACCGATCCCGATCCCATCTACAGGTCCTTTGATCAGCTCTCTGGCTTCGTCCATCAGGAACCGCAGACTGTCTTCGCAACTCAGTTGCGAGGGGCAAGGAGCTTTTCGGATGTCTACGATCCGGTCTCCTTCTATCAGTCCGGTGCGGACATTGGTGCCGCCTAAATCTATGGCAATTTTCATAACTTAAAGATATAATGTGTTTTCGTGTAGGTATTTCCTGTTCTTTTTATATAGTTTCGATTGTCGTGACAAAGATCCGTTGTTTGTCATAGCCTGTCTCCCGGCTGTGACGGAATATAGATGAAATGTCAGGGATCTATTGCAAAGATAAGGGAGGAAGTTCAGTTTTCGTGAGTATTTTGCGTATGATAATCTTCTATTTGCGCAAAAGTAAGAGAAAGACGGAGGGAAAATGGACGGTTGGAAATAGAGTAGGGAAAAAATAGAAAAATTAGGAGAAGAGATTTTATTTCTCTGTCCCTGTTTCTTCCCGGTATATTCTATGAAATGTATCCTGCAGAGCGGTTTCATCCTTCATCAGTGTGCGGAGCTGTTTCAGCTTCTCACTGTTTGTTGTGCCTTCGAGCCATAATTTCATATAGCCTCCTTCGGCGTATTTCTCTGTAAGATGTTCGCAGAATCGCTTGTATTGCCATTCTATTGACGTATCGGGATGTTTTCTGATTCCATATTGTACCGTGCGGCGCAGGGTGATTTCCGGATCAATGATCCGGTCTGCTTCGGCCACGATCTTTCCATACAGGCTGCGTGGTTCGTGATCTGTAGAGGCCCTGTGATCTTCTACAGCTTCTTTCATGATCCCGATCTGTTCTTCGCTGAACCATTGCCGCAACCGCGCATCCGCCTGCAGTATCTCTCCGGACACCAGGTGGTGCGTCTCTCTGTCTTTGCACAGACCTGTATCGTGATAGGCTGCAATGGTATATGCCATATCGGGATCCGCTCCATACATTTCGGCTAATGTGAGGCTTTCACGGATCACAGTCTCCGCATGGTTTACATTATGCGCTTTGTCGAAATGTTGATAACGGGGAATGATTTCGTCCTCAATGTAAGTTTTCAGTTTTAGATCCATAAAGAATATAATTCTCAAAAATATAATACGGGTGGCAAAGGTAATAAAAATAAGTTATCTCTTGTCCGGCTAGACAGTGACAGTGTATACAAGGATTAAAGAAGGTCAACTTTATTTCATAACACCTATCAGGGATTATATTTGAGGTTAGGAGCTTCTATATGTTCATAGTGGAAAAAGTTATTATTAGTATGAGAAACCCCATTCCGATGTTAAATTTTTATTTAAATAAAATAGTATATCATTTTATTTTTTTATAAAAACTCTTTGATATATTAAATATAACTCTTATTTTCGTATTTTATTTAAAATTATATGAATTATATATTAATTCACTAAATTATATTTTAAAGCTATTCTTTACAATTGATTGATATATTCTTTTTTAATTGAATAAATAGAAAAAACTTCATTGAAGAAAAGAGTATTTTATGTATTCATTATTGAAAAACACAGGACTTAAATTAACTTTTATACGGAATTGATATTCACACAAATATAAAGTAAGTAATTAAATAATTTTATTAATCTTATTATTAACCATTATTCAACAAACGTGTATGAAAAAATTGGGATTTATTATTATTTCTCTACTATTAGCGACAGGGCTTACCATGGCGCAAACACGGCTTGCCAGAGGGGTGGTATTGGACGAAAACGGTGAACCCCTTATTGGTGTAAACGTAATGGCCAAAGGAACAACGATTGGTGCCATTACGGACGTAAATGGAAATTTTTCCTTGAATGTATCGCAGGATGTAAAACGGCTGGTTTTTACTTTTATCGGTTACGAACAGCAGGAAGCTAATGTAAGTGACCGTATGGAGATACATATGAAGACGGATGTAGTCAGTCTGACAGAAGTAGTCGTTATGGGGATGACTACTATGGATAAACGTCTCTTTACAGGAGCCACGGACAGGCTGAAAGGGGATGCTGTGAAATTGGACGGTATGGCAGAAATTACACGCTCACTCGAAGGACGTGCGGCGGGAGTCTCTGTTCAGAATGTTTCCGGGACCTTTGGAGCGGCGCCACGCATACGTGTACGCGGTGCAACCTCTATTCACGGAGACTCTAAACCCTTGTGGGTGGTAGACGGAGTAATTATGGAGGATGTAGTCAATGTAACTGCAGATGATCTTTCTTCAGGAAATGCAACTACTTTGTTGAGTTCGGCTATTGCCGGATTAAATGCGGAAGACATTGAAGATATTCAAATTCTGAAAGACGGTTCTTCTACCTCTCTTTATGGAGCCAGAGCAATGGGAGGAGTGGTAGTCATCACTACCAAAAAAGGGGTGGCCGGACAGAGTAGAATCAGCTATACCGGTGAACTTACCATGCGTCTGAAGCCATCTTATCGCAACTTTAATATTCTGAATTCGCAGGAGCAAATGGGGATATATAAAGAGATGCAGCAAAAGGGATGGCTCAATTTTGCTGAAAGATACAGAGCGTCCGAAAGTGGAGTATATGGTAAAATGTATCAATTGATAAATACCTATGACCCTACTACCGGAACATTTGCTTTAATGAATACTCTGGAAGCGCGAAATGAATATCTCAGAAGTGCAGAAATGAGAAATACGGACTGGTTTGATCAATTATTCGATACCAATGTTATGCAGAATCATTCGATCAGTGTTTCCGGAGGAACAGATAAGACTCGTTTTTATGGGTCTATGTCTGCTCTGATAGATCCGGGTTGGACCAAGTCAAGCGATGTAAAACGCTACACTGCTTCCATGAATGTGACTCATAATATTTTAAAGAATCTCTCTATTAATCTTATTTCTACCTCCTCTTACCGTACACAGAAAGCTCCTGGAACTCTGAGT
>DALZBD010000132.1:0-8950 GCA_031977515.1 Bacteroides sp.
AATAGGTAGAGTATTTGTACACCAGGTTTTGGGTGGAAAGAGAGGTCTTATATGATCTGGTCACACAAGGTTTCGTGTTCTGTTACTTCATTACCATAACTTCCGGTAGGCTTCATGGATGTATTACCAACTCCATAATCACAGGTTTGTGATCGCTGTATTCCACATCCGGAGAATAATAAGTAATCCCTTTGAAACGATCGGAATGGAAGATATAGTCGATGCGTAGTATTTTTTTTAGGTAACGGAATGTGTACATATAGCCTTTTCCTGATGTATGGAATCCATCTTTTAATTTACTATCATGTATGGTGCGATAGGTATAGGAGGAGGGAATGGAGTTGAGGTCACCACATACAATCAAAGGATATGGGCTTTGGCTGATGTATTCCTGTACTTTCTCGGCTTGTCTGGAACGCATCACAAAGTTGTCGTGCATAGCAGTAAATATGCGGGTCACTGCCTGTGTGGAGCCGTATCTGTTATCGGTTGCCAGTTGTTTTTCCAACTTTCTTTTGTTTTGGCTGACACTGGTTGTTTGCAGGTGGTTGTTGAACACACGGATGGTATCGGTCTGAATGACGATATCACACCACATGCTGCAATTGGCTGTTTCTTCGTATCTGATCAGTTCGCTATTGACAATGGGGTAACGGCTAAGTATGGCAAGTTGTAGCAACGACTCTTTTGAGTAAGGTACGGCACAATATTCCCACTCCTGAAAAACAGCTAATATACTGTCGAAGGGGAATTCACGGCTTGCATGGAATTCCTGGAAACAGATGATATCTATATGTTCCTCCTTCATGAATTGTGCGACTTCCCTACAGGTATTTCCGGATTTGTCGTTTCCAAAACTATCGATATTGTATGTCGCGAGCCGGATGCTGTTTTCTTCCGAAGGTTTCTGGCTACTGAATTGATAGATACTGTGGATATATTGCCAGTTTGCCAGAATAGCAAGTAAGGGTATCCATACCCAATACCTCCATCGAAGTGACCAATAAATAATAGCTACAACATTGAGTAGGAGTAAGCATGGAAGGGCCAGTCCCAGAAAAGGAAAAAGGGAAGAAGAGGCTGGAGGTACATATTGTGCATACCATGCTCCCCATGTAAAGAGTGCCAGCAGGATCGTTGCTGCGATACTGTATACATAAAAGAGTCTGAATACCGCTTTTTTTCCCATGAAAAGGCTTGTTTATAGTTCCGGGATAATCCTTCTGTATGGTTTCCGGATTTTCTTACTTCAATTGTTTTTCGATGAATGCTGCGATGGATTCTTTGTTCATAGGTTTGGCCAGTATGTTGGTACATCCGGCATTGTATGCCTCCTCTTCTCTGGATTTATCAGAAAACGGATCTGTAAGGATGATCGGAACAGTATTTGTGAGTTCACGGATGATATGTGTGGCGCTCAGTCCATCCAGGTTGGGCATATCTATATTCATAACTATCAGATCCGGCTTGGATTCCTCGTATTTGAGTACGGCCTCCATACCATCCATGGCGCGTACAACTTCATATTTATCTGCAAGAACTGACAACAACATATCATAATCGCTATCCTTGTCTTCCGCGATCAGTATTTTGATGCTTTTCTCTTCCCCTTTTTCTTTTGTGATATCTATCTGTTCCCGGGAGATTACCTCTTTGACCGCATTGTGAGGAAGAGTAAAAACAAATGTACTTCCTTTACCCACTTCGGAGGTAACAGATATAGTTCCTTCTAATTTCTCTATAATTGTTTTACAGATAGAGAGGCCCAGGCCAGTGCCCTGTACAAAGTTATTTGCTTTTACAAACCGTTCAAACACCTTATCCACTTTTTCCGGAGATATGCCCGTACCCGTATCTTTTACATAGAATTCGATTTTATCATCTTTTTTCCGATAGCCGTAGCGGATACTTCCTTCTTTCGTAAATTTGAAAGCATTCCCGATCAGGTTGGAGAACACCTGGAAGATACGGTTCTTATCGGACTGGATACGTATTCCCGGATCTGACTCTTCAAAGATCAGGTTTACTCCTGCCGGGCAACGGAATACATGGGCGTCGTGTATCTCCTTGCATAATGTCTGGATGTGCACAGGCGCCAATGTAAACTCCACAATGCCGGATTCAATCTTAGAGAGATCGAGGATCTCGTTGATCAGTTGCAACAGCCGTTCATTATTTGCTTCTACAATCTTATAATATTCCAGTCTTTCGTCTTTACTTTCACTCTCGGATATAATGCGGGAAAACCCGACAATGGCATTCAGAGGTGTACGTATCTCATGGCTCATATTGGCAAGGAATGCCGATTTGAGTCTGTCCGAATGTTCCGCGCGTTCTTTGGAAAGTTTCATTTGTCGTTTCATCAGTTCCAGTTGGGTAATGTCCCATTCGATGCAGATAATCAGAGGAGAGACGTCTTCCGTCTCTAATTTTATTTTTTGTTTGTCAAGGATCACCAGATTGCCTTCTTTGTCTTTCTCTTCTACCACCCAATGCTTTTTCTGGCCTGTGGTTGCAATCTCAAGGTCTTCCTGCCATTTTTCATACGCTACCTCCTGTGGATAAAAATCGAAATCATTTTTACCGATAGCATCTTCCATGGCAACCTCCCGGTTGTAGGACTCCTTGTTGCGGTAGATGTATCTGAAATCATTATCTATATCTTTGACAACGATGCTTGCCGGGAGATTGTCTATGGTACTATTGAATATCCGGGTCAGTGTCTGGAGCTTTTTCTCGTAACGTATACGTTCTGAAATATCATGTGTAAATGACCAGAATGTCTCTTCTCCTTCGTCTGTAGTGACTTTGTAGATCGTTCCTTCAAATGCCAGAATGTCTTTATCATATAGCAACGGATTTTTTATCGTGTATCCCGATGGTGTAGGTGATTCGGCAAGTGCCATTCGTTTTTCCCAATCCTCAATAGAATGCATATCTCCTCCTATTTCATATATCTTTAGTGTGGATATATCAGTCTGATCACTTATCAGATGGTTTTTACGGAATTTTCTGTTTGCAAACAGAAGGGTTCCGTTGCGATGAGCTGCAAAAATACTTTCTGTAGCATTGTTAATGGCATGTGTGAGGGTATTGATGTCGTTTCTGCGTCTTTGAATATCGGTAATATTTTGTATATACCCTTCTAAGAAAACAGAGCCATCCGGTCTGACTTCACGTATATAAGAGGTGATGTGGATGTAATAGATCTCATTGTTGAACATCAATCGGTAATCGTTACTCTCTGCATGTTTTCCTTTTATAGTATCCTCCATCCATTGTTCCAGATTTTCCCGATCTTCAGGAATAACAAAGTTGAGGTACGTAGCAAACAGCATACGTTGAACCTCTTCTGTGTCCATAATTCCAGTATTTCCATGGAAATAGAACGCTTTTTCTTCAGAGTTATAGTTCCATTGACCCAGATGCGCAGTCTTCTGTATAGCGGATAATCTTCGGTGCGATTTGCCCAGTTTCTGACAGGTATTACATCCTGTGGTATCCCGGAGTTGGCAGATGACACCGTCCCGATAAGGTTGCATGATGCATCTGAAATGAAATTCTCCCTTGTCTGTTGTCAGGGAGTATTCGCGTGTTACTTTGATCTGACTACGGATGGTATGATTGAAGTCTCTACGGAATTCTGATTCTATAGTAGCAGGGAATATATCAAATATACAATTGTCTAACAACTTGTCTTCAATAAGATACCATGTATTCTCTTGTGCAAAGATGTCATGACATACCCCATCTTTACTCAACCAGATGAGTGTGTCAGATGTAAGATTGAAGATTTCCTGGAAGTTACCAGGATCATGTAATATCCTTTTCATGTATTCAGACTTTATCTGTCGAAGTTATGAGTTTTGTCAAAACTACAACTATATTTTATAAATTACAACTTTTTAGATAAAATATATTTCACATTTATGCACGTTTCGCTTTTTCCCAGGATCCGTTTTGTTTGCCTCTGTGCCTATATAAATAACGAAATCCCCTTAATACATTAACATTCATAAACAGAAAATAGTAAGGGATAAAAAGGACTTTGTTTTTAATTTGTTTGCGGGAAAGATAGTATCCCCACAACCCGAGTATGTAAAATAGTAGTTGACCCGCCAATAAGGTTCCGTATATTATAGGAGAAGCACCGGATAAAAGTAGAATGATATTGATGGGCAGAAGCAGGAATAACACTATCGGGGTTATAGACCAGCGGAGTACCCGATGCGAAACATATTGAAAACTCAGAATACCATATTTGAAAGGATTCAGCAAAGGTTTCAGCCTGATGATGGATTGCAACCCTCCGGCTGCAATACGTACTTTGCGCTTTTCTTCTTCTCTCATGTCGGCCGAACCACCCTCCAGGGCGTATGCATCTTTGCAATAGGCAATGGTATATCCCTGCATAGTGATACGCAGAGATAGGATGAAATCGTCTAACAAAGTATCCTTCTCCATAGCTTCGAACAACTCTTTCCGGACCGCAAACAACTCTCCGGCAGCTCCTACCGCAGAATATAAACGTGAATCCCATTCTTTTAGCTTGGACTCATATTTCCAGTAAAGCCCCTCTCCACCTGCAGCAGCACCGTCTTTGGTCTTTACTGCGATACGCTTTTCTCCGGCCACACATCCCACGCGGGGATCTGAAAAGGCTTTGATAATTTCTTTAATGGCCTGGCTATTCAGATCCGTATTTGCATCGGTGAATATAACAAAGGGTGTGTTTATGAATGTCATTCCCCGATTCATGGCGGCTGTTTTTCCTTGTCGTTCGGGTTGGAAGTAGACTGTAGCCTGTGGCCATTTGGTAAGTAAGGCATTGGTGTTGTCGTCGGTTCCATCGGTCACCCATACAATATGTAGTTTGTCAGATGGATAGTCCAGTTCCAAACAATTTTTCATTTTCTCATCCACAATGGATTCTTCGTTGAAAGCGGTGATAAACAGAGTTACATCCGGTAAAGAATTTTCATCCGGCAGTCTGGACGCATGTGGTTTATGGAACATCTCTTTGATCCTGACCAGAATATAAAGCACAATTCCATATCCGATATATGTATAAAATACAATGAATAAGAAGATCCAGAATGTAATTTCTAATGCTTTCATAATAGTGTATTTTTGTTGTCGTTCTTATCTGGGTAATACCAGATTTTTTATTTGTCTGAACATTTTTTTGATCCGTATCCTGAAACTGTTGGTGAGGCTTCCGTCCTGGCTTAATGTATTGTTACTTGTCAGTACACGTGCTTTGCCCGAAGTAATTAGTTTGATTTTTCCATAAGGCATTAATGCCAATGCCATAGAACCGTCTTCACCCCGCATAATATCGGTGCGAAAACCTACTTTTCGGCCTTCTTTTACTTTGAAGCAGAATGACATGCCTCTTACACACAATTCGGGACGCCAGAGATGATAAAATCTTAGATAGATATCCCGGAGATTTTCATAGATCCATAATTCAAAGGGTCGATAGTGTTCATCGGGCATAAAACTCCACAGACCATACGTACAGATTGTGTCTTTTTGTGAAAGTTTTTTGAAATGAGTATGTAGATACTGCGGAGGATAAAGCGTATCGGCGTCTATACACATATAATATTCACCTTTTGCATGATCCAGTCCGCATTGCCGGGCAAAACCAGGCCCCTTTTTCAGTTCGTTATAATAAGTGACTCCTAATTTTTTGAGAACTTCTTCCGTACGATCTGTGGATAAGTTATTGACTGCAATAATTTCCATAGGAAGATCGCATTCATTGTCCAGTATAGACCAGATGCAAGGGAGTATCCTGTGTTCTTCATTATGTGCAATGAGAACCACAGAAATAAGAGGAGAGTCGGACTGTTTCCGAATCAATTTGTTCTTTACACATCCAAATATCTCTTCTGGGATCTCGTCTACAGGACATTCGAAATAGGGTAAATATTTATCAGCCCACTTTTTCATAATATAAATTGTTTTTATATCTGGAATGTTTCTTTTGCACTATAAGTTCTCTGTTGTTATATTCTTTAAGAAATAACTCCATGGGGATATTATAACTGTCTCCATAAAACATATTTTTGTTATTGTTTACAAATACATAATATTTAAATGGATCTATCCATCAATTGGCTCCATAGTTACTTTGGGTTGATAGATATTTAAGTTATTAATTATGGGTTTTTTGTTTGGTTTGAAATTCATTTCCTAAGAATAAGGTATTGGTGAATCTGTTTTTTTGTATAACTTTTATAATTCCAATACAGATATATATAAGTATAAGAGATATAAGAGGAGTAAGAACCAGGTTGAATACCCAGAAACCGGTTCCGGAGATATCAAAGCGGTTTAATAAATTTCCTTCAATAAATATGTGAATAACGTATATGCCTAATGTATATTTTCCTATGTTTTTAATGGACTGAAAGCTGCTGGTATATACCGATTGTAGAGTAAAGAACAGGCAAATGCTTCCAAGGATACCGATAGCGTACCGATAAAGAACAACCTCCAGGCGTTCCAGGAATGGAAAAAACAGGATTTTTCCGTTTACTATTTCATAAAAGCTCATCCCTGTTATATATATGTAATACTTTGTATGCCAGTACACTATCAGTATAATGTACAGAATAAGAGATGTCAATATAAGTTTGTATTTATGAGTAGAAAGAAAAGACAGATGTTTATGTAAGAAGTATCCTATCCAGAAAAAAGGGTACATGAATTTGTCCATAGACAATCTGAAGTTATCTGTAAGCAGTAGCATGATAAGTATAGAAATCAGACAAGCCACTGTATCTTTCCTGAATATACGGATGCTGACTGCCGCTCCTAAATAGCATATAAATACTGAACGTAGAAACCAGAATCTTGTCCCTGTTTCATAAAATAAGGTTTTAATTCGTTCGACCAGCGAAATAGGCTCTTTGTCCACTATCATATAGCATGTAGTCAACAATACCAGGACTATAGACCACCCGAAACAGGGAATAATGAGTTGTCTGAATTTCTTTTTGGTAAGACTGAGCAGATTTTTTGTTGAGGGAATGCTAAAGAAGAATCCACTCAATATCATAAACAAAGGCATGTGGAAAGTACATATTACGATATGGAACGGATTGGTCCAGAAAGCATTCTCAGCTCCGATATTTTGGATTGTATGACCCCATACAACAAAGAAAATGCTTATCCCTTTGATGAAATCAATATAATCAATTCTTTTCTTTTCCATATTTTGTATACTTAATGAATGGTGTCCTGAACGGATCATGTAAAATGATATTGTTTTCTTATAGCCAGAAATGAATCTGTTTATCACCTCTTTTTCGGAGAAAGAATCTATATTTATTCTGTTTCCCGGATGTTTGCACTTTGTTTATTATCTACAAGAGGATATGTAAACGCTTCATGAAATAATGTCTGTAATATGCAATTCATCTGGCTTTTCCAGGATAGGTGATTGACCGATTCTCTTATTTCCTGAGGAGACAGAATCAGTTTTTGATGAAAGGTTATAACTTTAGCTATATCAATCGGACTTTCATCTGCCGGAGCTTTTAAGATATAAGGCATGGCTTCGAAGTCGTCGTCTGTCTCCGAATAAATAAATGGTATACCTCTCGCGGCATATTCTCTGTTTTTTAAAGTTTTTATATGAGTGATTCCACTTCGATGTCTTCCCAGACTACCTACTGCAAAATCAGCCTGGTCGAAAAGATCATCTAATTCTTTACCGTGGCGGGCTCCGTATAAAATGACATATTCTTCCAATCTATTCTCCCGGATAGGGGTAAGGATTTCTGATCTTTCACGTTCCCCCGTAAAATCTCCTACCAGGTGAAAGTAGACTTTGATTTCAGGATCAGATTTATAATATTCGACCATTCCTTTGATCACTCTGTCAAAGCCATGCCAATAGTGAATCTCAGCAACACCGATAAGGTGGAGTTCAGGAATATTCCGAAGTGCTTTTCTTTTCATTTCAATGGCTGAGAAATCGATTCCATTGGATATACGTATGGTATTTTGTCCGAATATAGTGGGCTCATTGGAAAATGTAACAATCGCATCTGTCTGTTTTGACAGTTTGTTGCGGAAACATTTATCTATTACCAGATCCATTTTCATACGAAAGGTGCTGTATTCCTGGTCGTAAGGAAAGGTGGGGATCTCTATCACTACTTTACAGGCAGTACCCTCCTTTATTTTCTTTACAAGGTTGATCGTGAACGGATTCGCGTTGTGAAAAGAACGAATGTAGACAAAAGAGATATTTTCTTTGTGTATGTATTCGACAATAGATGTATAGGAAACTCTTTTCTTTAGCTTTGCCAGGATCCCTGTGCCAAAGTCTGCAAGAACCTCATTATCTGCTTTCCATTGCCTGTGGCCATCGGATGTGATGTTGTAATAGCACAGTCTTACATCCACACCACATTCTTTAAGTGCTTTTACCTGATAGCGGATCTTTTTTGTGATTCCGCTTGCTTCATCAAATCCATGAAATAATAGAAACAGTGCTTTCATAGTATGTTATCTTTTAATCAGAGACCTTATTTTTCCCAGGACGTTGTATTCATTTGTGAACTGGATGTAGAGACCAAACAGGATCAGATATACCGTTCCTTTTGCTAGGGCTGTAACGAAAAGATTCTGACCTTCGCAAAAAATATACAAAGGATATAATGCGATGAATATCAGTATTGCTATGCAAAAAGGGGAGGCCAGTTGGCGTAGGAAATGAATGAAACTCCGGTGAAATGTGAGTCTGTACATGATGATATAACAGAGTAAAAAATTGAGAGTAAACGTAATACAGATGCACCAGGCCACTGCTTCCAGTGTGCCGAAATGGAAGATTCCCAGAAGTATTCCCAATACATTCAATACAGAGGAAAACAGCCCACAGATGAATAAATTCCGGGTGTCTCCCGCTGCCTGGAATATAGAGCCGGAT
>DALZBD010000133.1:0-8949 GCA_031977515.1 Bacteroides sp.
GCAATACTTTGCGTCTCAGCACAGACAAAAAGAGTCGCTAACCGGGGCGGTCGAAGCAGTCCATCCAATATCGGTGCAGTCTGCTGAGGCAGCCAGCATTAGTTAAAAATTAAACAGGTTTTTACTTTTAAGAAAATTATCATTTTTATGACTCTTACCGAGCTCCGGCAACTTTATCATACCCACCCTCAGACAGAGGCTGTGGCTTCTATTCTGCGAAATAAGACCGATCGTCATATCTACTGCGGGGGGCTGACTGCTTCTGCTCCCTCTTTTTTCGCTTCTCTCTGGACAGGAAATGCGGATTCTCCTTTTGTATGTATCCTGAATGATCTCGAAGAGGCAGGCTATTTCTATCACGATCTGACGCAGATCATGGGAGCAGAGAATATCCTGTTTTTCCCCTCTTCTTTCCGCAGGGCGGTGAAGTATGGACAGAAAGATCCGGCCAACGAGGTGCTGCGTACCGAGGTGCTGAGCAGGTTGCGCAAAGGAGATAAAGGGCTCACGATTGTCACTTATCCCGATGCACTGGCCGAGAAGGTTGTCTCTGCCGGAGAACTCGACCAGCGCACACTGAAACTGCGTGCCGGAGAGCGGGTAGATATGGATTTTATCACCGAAGTGCTACGCAGTTATGGCTTCGAATATGTAGAATATGTATACGAGCCGGGACAGTATGCACTCCGTGGCAGTATCATCGACGTGTTCTCGTTCTCTTCGGAATATCCCTATCGTATCGACTTTTTCGGAGACGAGGTAGAGACGATCCGCACGTTTGATGTGGAGAATCAGCTCTCCCGCGAACGCAAAGAGAGTATCTCCATTGTGCCCGATCTGACGGGCGGGAGTGGATCTCAAACATCGTTTCTGGAGTTTATTCCCGCCGATAGCATACTGGCTATGCGGGATTTCTTCTGGGTACGTGAACGCATACAGACAGTGAGCGAAGAGACACTGGCTCCTCAGGCGATCGCGGCCAGGGAAGATTCGGAGCAGAGTGTGACCCATCTGGAAGGTAAACTGATAGATGGTGGAGACTTTGCCCGGAAAGCACTGGACTTCCGCAGGCTGGAATTTGGTACCAAACCTACCGGTACACCGGATGCCACGGTCACTTTCGAGACCACGGCACAGCCTATCTTCCATAAGAACTTCGATCTGGTGACCTCCTCTTTCCGGGAGTTCCTGGAAAAGGGATATACGCTTTTTATCTGTAGCGACAGCGGTAAGCAGATCGATCGTATCCGGGCGATATTTGAAGACCGGGGAGATGAACTTCCTTTCACAGCCGTAGAGAGGACATTACACGAAGGATTTACCGACCATACGGCCAGGCGTTGCTTGTTTACCGATCATCAGATCTTTGATCGTTTCCATAAATACAATCTCAAAAGCGACAAGGCTCGTTCGGGGAAGGTGGCGCAATCCCTCAAAGAACTCAACCAGTTTACCCCCGGAGACTATGTGGTGCATGTGGATCATGGGGTAGGGAAGTTTGCAGGATTGATACGCATTCCCAACGGTGATACCACACAGGAGGTGATTAAGCTGGTCTATCAGAACGAGGATGTGGTATTCGTCTCCATCCATTCGCTACACAAAGTATCCAAATACAAAGGAAAGGATGGGGAAGCACCCCGCCTCAACAAACTGGGTACGGGGGCCTGGGAAAAGCTGAAGGATCGTACCAAGAGCAAGATCAAGGACATTGCCCGCGACCTGATCAAGTTGTATTCCCGCCGCCGGGAGGAAAAGGGATTTGCATTCAGTCCCGATAGCTTCCTGCAACACGAACTGGAGGTCTCTTTCATGTACGAAGATACTCCGGATCAGAGCAAAGCGACACTGGAGGTGAAGCAGGATATGGAGGGCAATATGCCGATGGATCGGCTGGTGTGTGGAGATGTAGGGTTCGGCAAGACCGAAATCGCTATCCGTGCTGCTTTCAAGGCGGTGGCCGACAACAAGCAAGTGGCGGTACTGGTACCTACCACCGTACTGGCCTATCAGCACTACCAGACTTTCCGTGAACGTCTGAAAGGAATGCCCTGCCGCGTCGATTACCTGAGCCGTGCCCGTACGGCCACGCAGACCCGTGCGGTGCTCAAAGGACTCAAAGAGGGGGAGGTGAATATCCTGATTGGTACACACCGTATCCTGGGCAAGGATGTGGAGTTTAAAGACCTGGGACTGCTGATCATCGACGAAGAGCAGAAATTTGGGGTGGCTGTGAAGGAAAAGTTACGTCAGCTGAAGGTGAATGTGGATACACTCACCATGACGGCTACTCCCATCCCGCGTACGTTGCAGTTTTCCCTGCTGGGAGCACGCGACCTGAGTGTGATCTCTACTCCTCCACCCAACCGCTATCCCATACAGACGGAGGTACATACCTTCAATGAGGAGGTAATCACAGAGGCGATCAATTTTGAGATGAGCCGCAACGGTCAGGTCTTCTTTGTCAACAACCGCATTGCCAACCTGCCGGACCTCAAAGCAATGATCCAACGATACATTCCCGATTGCCGGGTGGCCATCGGACACGGTCAGATGGAGCCTGCCCAACTGGAAAAGGTGATCCTGGACTTTGTCAACTACGACTACGATGTGCTACTGGCTACTACCATCATCGAGAGTGGTATAGACATTCCCAATGCCAATACCATCATCATCAACCAGGCTCAGAATTTCGGACTGAGCGATCTGCATCAGATGCGCGGCCGGGTAGGGCGCAGCAACAAAAAAGCGTTCTGCTACCTGCTGGCTCCTCCACTTAGCAGTCTTACTCCCGAAGCACGCCGCCGGTTGCAGGCGATTGAGAATTTCAGCGACCTGGGCAGTGGTATCCACATTGCCATGCAGGACCTGGACATCCGCGGAGCGGGCAATATGCTGGGGGCCGAGCAGAGCGGATTTATTGCCGATCTGGGCTACGAGACCTATCAGAAGATCCTGACCGAAGCGGTGCAGGAACTGAAAAACGAAGAGTTTGCCGACCTGTATGCCGACGAGGTCAAGGGCGACGGTACCAGGATCAGCGGTGAGCAGTTTGTGGAAGAGGCACAGGTGGAAAGCGATCTGGAATTGTTGCTCCCTGCTACCTATGTGACCGGAAGCAGCGAACGTATGCTGCTCTATCGCGAACTCGACAAGCTGACTCTCGACCGGGATGTACAGGCGTTCCGGGAGCGGCTCGAAGATCGTTTCGGCCCCATACCCCGGGAGACGGAGGAACTCCTGCGCATTGTGCCCCTGCGCAGACTGGCTGCCCGCATGGGAGTGGAAAAGGTATTTCTCAAAGGCGGACGTATGACACTTTTCTTTGTCTCCAACCTGGAAAGCCCATTCTACCAGAGTGCGGCTTTCGGCAAGATCATCGATTATATGATGCTGTATCCCCGCCGGTGCGACCTGCGTGAGCAGAAGGGCAGACGCAGTCTGCTGGTCAAGGATGTACCCAATGTGGAGACAGCAGTGGCTATCCTGCAGGAGATTGTGGCTTTGCCGGTGAAGGAGGGACAATAGGGACAAAGAAATATGCATATTGTCCATTCAGGAAAGCGAATGAATGAACTTTTTCCTTTTCGTTCTTTTGCCACAGGCAAACGCTCCGTTTGCTTACTTCAAACCACCCTTTTGCCACAGGCATATGCCCTGTTTGCCTGTGGCAAACGGACTGCTTCTTTGGGACTATGACAGGAGTGCACAATTGTGTTACTGATTTTGTGCTTTGTTGTATGAATATATGTACGTATGATGCCGGCTTATGAAAAGGCTTACTTCCTTTTTTGAGAGAATATGCATGGAAAAATACCCGGGAATTATGGCCACATTATGGCCAAAAGGACATAAAGGCGCAAAAGAAAGAGCTATTTTATTTAATTGTCTGATAATTAATTTGTTGATGTTGTTTCTGGTGGTGTTTTATGAGAATGCATTGCATGCCGACTGTAAGGGTCATAGGTATGGAAATCCCATTGTTAAGAATGATAAATCAGGTATTGCAGTAAGATCGTATGTTCGAATTTATTTGTAAGACAAGAGATTTATTTGCTGTTGACCGATAAATCATCTGTGTGGGCTATCCGGGAATCTGTTTGTTGGTAATAGATTTTGTCTATTTGTTATCCATTCTTTTGTTGGGAAATAGTTTTCTTGCGCCTCATTTGGGAAAACAGATAATTGTCTCTCTATAATGACGAATGCATGTTGTGGGGCTTTCTGCCCCATTTTTTTTGAAAATTATGGGAGGTCGACCGGAATTGACGCCTTAATGGCCTTTTGTCCTTTTGTTGGCCGTAATTCCCCCTGTAATCCAGGGAAATCACATAAACCATCTGGTAATAAATTTAGAATTCTATCAGGCGTATATACTGCTCTGTATCCATCCTGAAATACCTTTGCACGGCTGGACAATGAAGTTTTACCTTTTCCCATACAGCCGATCTATCAGATCAGTGCGCCCCATACGTCGCAGTGCCTGAATGATGCGTTGCCGCTCTTCCGGCTTGTACCAGAAGAAATACTGCCGTTGCGACAGTTTCTCTTTGGCATTGCGGGCACTGTAGATGGGCTTGAGTGTATACGGATGAAATCCGGTATACCACGCTTCGGTAGCTACCGTCATGGGAGTAGGGGTGAAGTCCTGTACCTGTTCGAGGTGAAAGTCCATTTGTTTGGTGAGTACAGCCAGTTCGGCCATATCCTCCTCCCGGCATCCGGGATGGCTGGATATGAAATAAGGGATCAGTTGCTGGCGAAGTCCCTTTTCCCGGTTGATCCGGTCGAATATCTTCCGAAACTCCCGGAACTGCTCAAAGGAAGGCTTGCGCATAACCTCCAGTACCCGGTCGCTGGTATGTTCCGGTGCTACTTTGAGGCGTCCGCTTACATGGCGGGCAATGAGTTCACGGGTATATTCGTCGGCCGCTTTGTCTACCTGAGCATCTTTGCTGCGATGCAACAACAAATCGTACCGTACGCCACTCCCGATAAAGCTTTTTTTGATCTCCGGCAGTGCGTCTACCGCGCGGTAGATATCCAGCAACGGACGGTGATCGGTATTCAGGTTGGGACAGATCTTCGGATGTATACACGACGGACGTTTGCAACGGCGACACATCGCGCCCTCTTTCCCCTGCATCTGATACATATTGGCCGATGGGCCTCCCAGATCGCTCAGATACCCTTTGAATTCAGGCATGGCAGCTACCTGCTTCACCTCCCGCAGGATGCTCTCTTTGGAGCGGCTCACGATAAACTTGCCCTGGTGGGCGGAGATGGTACAGAAAGCACATCCTCCGAAACATCCCCGGTGTATATTCACCGAAAAACGGATCATGTCGAAGGCGGGAATACGCTTGTTTTTGTATTTGGGATGGGGCAGACGTGTGTAGGGCAGATCGAAAGAGTGATCCAATTCTTCCTGTGTCAGGGGCGGATAGGGTGGATTCACCACCAGCGTCTTCCCGGGGCTCACCTGTTGCAGTATACGGGCTGCCTGATAGCGGTTGCTCTCCTCCTCGATGTGGCGGAAGTTGGTAGCCTGTTTCTTCTTGTCTTTCAGGCATTCCGCATGGCTGTGTAATACCACATCTCCCTCTTCCGGGTGGATATCAGCGGCCATCCATACCGTCTGTGGTATGTCCCGGGGAACATCGGCACAGGTGGTTTCCCGTGCACACAGGGAGTTATTGTCTGCAGAAGATACCTTCTCTTTCAGCTTGTCGACCAACTCTTTGAGGGGTTTCTCACCCATTCCGTAGATCAACAGGTCGGCACCACTGTCGCACAGGATGCCAGGGCGCAGTCTGTCTTGCCAATAGTCGTAATGCGTGAGCCGTCGCAGGCTGGCTTCGATGCCACCGATGACAACGGGCACATCGGGATACAGTTTTTTGAGTATCTGCGCATAGACAATGGTAGGATATTCCGGTCGCATATCCGGTCTGCCATCCGGTGTATAGGCATCTTCGCTGCGTAGTCGTTTGTTGGCCGTGTATTTGTTGACCATCGAATCCATACACCCGCCGCTGATGCCAAAAAATAGCCGGGGACGTCCCAGCTTTCTGAAGTCGCGCAGGTCGTCGCGCCAGTTGGGCTGCGGCACAATGGCCACCCGCAATCCTTCTGCTTCGAGCAGGCGGCCGATGACAGCCGCACCGAAAGAGGGATGGTCTACGTAGGCATCTCCGCTGAAAAGGATTACATCCAACTCCTCCCACCCCCGGAGTTCCATCTCCTTTCTGGTGGTGGGCAGCCAGTCTGTCAATTGGTATGAATTCATGCCGGCAAAGATAGCGATAAATTGCCAAAGATTGTCTGAAGATAAATGTAGATAAACCAGCCACACAGAATAAACTTGCTCACAGTTCCCAGCAGAAAGCCGATAAATACTCCTATACCGGCCCTGATACTGCGACTCAGTCCGTTGCCTCCAAGCAGTTCGCCTCCTATGGCTCCCACCAATGGCCCGATCAGAATGCCCCAGGGAGGAAACACAAACAGGCCGATAAGGGTGCCTGCTATACTGCCCCGGACCGCCCAGGAACTGCCTCCCATGCGTCGGGCACCCCATACGGGTATGAAATAATCGAGGATCTGTACCAGGATGACGAGTGCCAGCCATATAGCCAATTGCCAAAGTGTAAAAGGGGGCAGGCTGGTGAAATACAGCAATACCATACCGCCGTAGGCGATTGGTGGGCCAGGCAGTATCGGCAGGATGCAGCCGATCAGGCCGAGGAGGAGACAGACTCCACAGAGGATCAATAGTAAGATGTCCATATCATAAGTCCTGTTTGCATGTGGTAGTAACACTTGTAGACGCGACGGGGTTTACAAGGGTTGTCTACGGTTTGCGGTTGAATGTTGTATAGTAAATAGATGTAAAAAAGTAAACGATCTCTTCCGGATGTAAAATGTAACGTTTCTGTTTGTTAGTGGTTTAGGAGCTGTTTAGGTTTTAGTCAAGGTTTGATTTTGTTTGTGCTGAGACGCAAATTTATGCTGAGACGCAAGGTATTGCGTCTCTACAAGTGGATGTTTTCTGAATGCGATTTACTTGTAGAGACGCAATGCCTTGCGTCTCAGCACAAACAGAAGAAAACAGATTCTCAGAAATCTGATTTCTATTCATATTTTTTGTCTTCCATCGTAGCGCCGTATACCGTCATTTTATCTGATTTTTCTGATGATGGCGATAAACTCTTCGTCGGTCATACCGAAGTCCTGTTCGCGGTAGTTCACAAAGTCTTCAAGGTAATCACTGGCGATAGCATCGAGAATGTCTTTACCATCCAGCCCTTCTTCATCGAGCATGAAGCGTATCATGCCCTGATAGGCCCGTATGGTATTCAGGCGTTGCTCCGCACCAGGTACTGCCCCTGTCTGACACTGATGTTCGTTGCGCGCGATCAGATAGACCGTCGCGTAAAATCTGTCTGTGTCTCCGTAGATCTTTGCGATCTTACGTCGGGTATCTTTGGGTAATTTATTCAGTTTTTCTTTGATTTCACTCATGGCATGGTAAACTGTAATATCATTTGCCCTTCGTCATAAATCTCCCGGAAACCGATCCCCTGTTCGGAGAGATAAGACTTCAGGCTGTCAAACGTCTGTGTATCGTCTGTGAGTATCTGCAATTCTTCTCCGCGTGGCAGTTCGTACATAGCCCGTACAGCCGGGATCAGCTGGCTGTACAATGTAGTGTCACGGGTGTCTATGGTAGTCATACCTTCTCCTGATCTTCCCCGGATTCCTCGTGGTCTGTGCCCCGAAGCCAAAAAATGTAAAGCCGTATCAGATTTTGCAATCCGAATGCTTTCATGTTGTTGTGATAGATCACATCGATGCAAAGATCCAGTAGTTCACGGCTGTCTTCTTCCTGTGCGGCGATCAGGGAGCGGATGTTGAGCCTTAGTTTTTCCAGTACCGCTTCGTCTACAATGCCCGTACTGTCTACCAGATGTCGGAATAATCCGTATTTCTCAATGGTTTCGAGATTCTCTTCGGAAACTTCTATGGTACGTGTACCACTCTGATTGGCCTGGATCGTATACATGGTTCTTTTGGATTATAGGTTCTGTTATACAAATGTTCCGGGAGGGAGACCCTGCCGGGTTGCTTTGAACAAAGATAGGTTTTTCGGCAGGCAAACCAACTTTCTTCCACAGTATTTTTTCCTTTTTTACATTTATTCATTAAAAAATCGCAGGGCAGAGGCCATAACTGTCGCCCGGTCTTTCTCAGAGAGAATACTTTCGAGTGGAAATCCCAGGACAAATGTGCGGTACGAACCTTTGTAGGCAATGCCCGCGCTCTGTCCGCCCGGTGCGTATGCAAACACCGAGAATGCAGGTTGCACCGGTACGATGCAATCTACCGTAGTCACCGGATAGATCTGCTCGTTGGGGTAGCGTGGGATCTGCATCCTCAGCCCCAGTCCCTGTACCTGATCTACGGCTTTGTCCGTGATACTCTGTTGGTAGCCATATTTGAGTATCTGTGTCGTAAATTCCCGGTCGCCATGTGCCACAGACATATCCTGCCCAATGTATGCACCACTCACCAGCAGGTTGCCCCCTGCCTGGCTGTAGGCGGTGAGTATCCGCTGGAGGGAAGTGGAGAAGGTTTTGTAATAAGGAGTGGGAAAGAGCAGGCTGGCGGGTTGTTCTTTTTGCAAACCAAGGATCAGGTCCACTACCTCATATTCTTCGGGGCGTATGGTTCCTTCTTCCAGACTTTTGAGGCTGCAGGAGACAAAACTGTGTCTTCCCGCAGCTTGTATGGCCTTGCCATGTACAAAGGAGTAGTCGAAGGTATTGCCTGCCATTTTCAGCCCCACCAGCTCGGTACCGCTGTAGCCCAATGCCGTACTTCCGTCTTTTCCTCCCTGTTTGCGGTCGAATACCTGTTGTGCCCCTCCATAGGAGATGGAGTAGAGAT
>DALZBD010000134.1:0-8941 GCA_031977515.1 Bacteroides sp.
AGACGCAAGGCATGGGAGATGCAACAAGATAGGGTAAGGTCTTTGAGACGCAAGGTATTGCGTCTCTACATTGTCTGTGTTTTCTTCTAAAGGTGATTTCTTGGTAGAGAGGTGAGTACGTTACGTCTCAGAAATACCTTGCATCTCACACCTGAACAACAACAAAAGGACGAAGCTGGCATATAGGTATGCTCTTATTGTCTCATCTAAAAAAATAAATATGGTCGAATATCTGAACCTCAAACGTCTGTCTGCCTCTTATGAGCCTGACCTCTCTGCGACGGTAGGCAGGATTGTAACATCCGGAAAATATATGGCCGGTGAAGAAGTGAAACAATTTGAGCATTCGTTTGCTGACTATTGCGGTACCTTTTACTGCATCGGCACAGCCAATGGATTCGATTCGCTGACTCTTATCTTTATGGCCTACCGCAGTCTGGAACTGTTGCAGGAGGGGGATGAGGTCATTGTACCGGCCAACGCACATATATCAGTCATACTTTCGGTGGTGCGTGCCGGATTGGTTCCTGTGTTTTGCG
Organism: Bacteroides sp.; assembly: GCA_031977515.1. Classification (GTDB taxonomy): domain Bacteria; phylum Bacteroidota; class Bacteroidia; order Bacteroidales; family Bacteroidaceae; genus Bacteroides. The sequence continues at coordinate 540 of DALZBD010000134.1, forward strand.
AACCTTCTCCGTCGACCTACAATATGGATCCCGAACGTCTGGATGCTTTGTTTACCTCCCGCACGCGCGTAGTAGTGGTTTCGCACCGTTTCGGACGTTGCATGGAGATGGACCCGGTGATCGAATGGGTGACTGCACATCGTCTGCTTGTGATAGAAGACGCGGGCGAAGCACAGGGAGCTGTGTATAAGGGAAAGCGTGTAGGTAGTCTGGGCGATGTGGCGGCATTCAGTTTCCTGCCCGATCGCAACCTGGGTGCTCTGGGCAATGGAGGAGCGATCACCACAGACGACGAATTGCTTGCCGTGACCATACGTGCCCTGACCAATTATGGAGTCTCTGCCCGCAACCTGCATCCTTACAAAGGACTGGATTGCCGCCTCGAAGAGATACAGGCAGCTGTACTTTCTCTGAAACTGCCCCGGCTCGACAGTGACAACGAACGTCGGCGTGAGATTGCCCGACACTATATGCAGGAGATCGATCATCCTTTCATTACATTGCCGCAGGTATCCCAGTGGGATGAGCATGTGTTTCATGTATTCCCCGTATTTTCTCCCAGAAGGGATATGCTGCAGGCTTTTCTGCGTGAACGGGGAATAGAGACTTGTATCCATTATCCTGAGGCACCTCACCGGCAGGGGGCGTTGAAAGAGTTTGCAGACCTTAGCCTGCCACTGACAGAGCAGTTGCACCGCGAAGAACTGAGCCTCCCTATTTCTCCGGTGATGACCGGCGAAGAGGTGACTGCGGTGATAGAGGCAGTGAAGTCCTTTAAATAAGTATTTCCGGATTGCATATACACTTGTAGAGACGCAATACTTTGCGTCTCAGCATGCCGAAGGTTCTCTTTTGTCAGCATGCCAGAATTTTCTATGTATCAGTATGCCGAAGGTTCTCTCTGTCAGCATGCCGGAGGTATACTGACCGGAATGTATCAGCCACACCTTCTTTTTCCTGCCTCTTCCCGGAATATATAAACAAATAGAGATGTTTTTCGACATGCTGATACATAGAGACCCTTCGGTATGCTGAGACGCAAGGTATTGCGTCTCTACAGGTAAATCACATATAGTGATTTCGAATTATGGATTCATCATCTACTCGATCGGTTCTCCTTTGTAGAAAGCCAGAATCTTGGTAGAGAACAGGAAGTCATATTTGGCCTGTACCTGTTCGGAGAGTGCCCGGGTGAGGTTGAGTTTCGACTCGTTGTACTCCAGAGAGGTCGCTTTGCCATTCTCAAACTTCTCCTGCATCAGCCGGAAAGCTTCCTGGTTGGCAGCTACCGCTACTTCGCTGGTCTGGTATTGTCTTTCTGCGGCTACTGCATTGTACCAGGATTGCTGGATCTCTTTGTAGAGGTCCTTCTTCCTGTTGTCCAGTTGCAAAGCGATATCCATCTGTTGCAACCGGGCGGTGCGTACGCGGTTGCGTGTGACGAACCGGTTGAAGATCGGAATGCTCAGGTTGAAGCCGATGTATTTGTTGAGGTTGTTGTTGACCTGTCTACCAAAATTGTCATACGCACTTCCATTGAGCGTATAGAACCCGGTGCTCAGTCCGCCGCCGAAAGACAATTCCGGATAATAGGCGCTTTGTGCGATCTTTATGCTCTTTTCGCTACCTTCCAGGCGGAATTGGGCAGCCTGTATCTCCGGTTTGAACAGCAATGCCTCCATATAGATCTCTTCCGGGGGAGTAAGCAACGCATGAGCATCCGACTCCGGCGCGGCCAGTTTCAATCCTTCCGGAGTAGGCAGCTCCAGCAGTTGGCTCAGGTCGAGCAGAGCCAGCTGGTAATTGTTGTACGCCTGTATCACACTGAACTCATCCTGTGCTACCCGGGCTTCGGCCTCCGCTACTTCCGCCGGAGAGGCCTTTCCTACTTCTGCCAGTTGTTGCATGCGGGCATGCTGTTCTTTGCTCACGAGGATCTGTTCTTCGGTGATCACGTAGAGTTCCTGATTGAGCAGGACCTTCAGGTAGGCATGGGCCACGTTGATAGCCAGGTCTTCTTTGGCCTTCTCCAGGTCTGCCAGTGCCGCTTTCAGGTTCAGTTCTGCCAATGCCTTCTGGTTGGGAAGTTCAAATCCGGTAAACAGAGGCAGGCTGGTGCTCACACTGGCACTGCTGCTTCCGCTGTTGGTATTGGTATATGAGTTGTCCAGCGGGGAGGCTGTACGTCCCCAGCTCCATCTTTGCGAGGCCCCGGCGCTGAGATCGGGCAGGCGCGACCATTTGGCTGTGTTCAGGCTCACGCGGTTTTGTTCTGCCGTATTTTCCGAACGTCTGATCTGGATGTTGTGTTCGGTGGCATATTCAATGCATTGGCGCAACGTCCACCCCTCCTGTGCATATACACCAGAGAAAAGAGTGCAGGCGATCGCGAAAAAAGAAAATGTAATGTATCTTTTCATACGTACATGTTTTGTTTCTAAACGTTTGTTTTGTCAGTAACCCAGGTGTCACTCGCAGGCGAACGATCTCTTTGTTTTACCCGGTACCTATATCCCCATTCTGTGAATAGTTATGATCTCTTTTATTTTTTGCCCTTTTCCGGTCCGCGCACTTTCTGGCTGGCCTCCAGTCCTTTCTTCACTTCGATGCGTATACCATCGCTTAGGCCGATCTCCACTTGTCTGCGTTCGAAATGCTGAGGGACGCTGTCGGTCATGATCCATACAAAAGTCGAGTCTCCACTGAACTCCAATGTACTTTCGGGTACGGCCAGTACACTGCTTGCCCGTGCAAGCACGATCTCCGCGTTGGCCGAATATCCCGAACGTATCACTACCGTATCCGGAACCTGTATCGCAGCCTTTATCTCAAACTGATTGGCACCGTTTTCTTCCACTCCTTTGGGGGAAATATACTCTAAGCGGGCATCGAAGGTGTAGTTTTGCAGGGCACCGATGGTCAGTTTGATAGGCATCCCTTCGTGGATACGACCCACTTCCGTCTCATCGATATTCCCCCGGAAGATCAGGTCGTTCATATTTGCAACATTAGCGATGGTAGTACCGTCGTTGAATGTGTTGCTCATGATCACCGAGTTACCCTCTTTCACCGGAACATCCAGGATCAGTCCGTCGATGGTAGAGCGTATCAGGGTATTGCTGTAAGAGGCACTTTTCTGGGTGATCCCTTCCTTAATGATATCCAATGCATCTTTGGCTGCTACACGTTCTTCGAGTGCCTGTTGCAGGCTCACTTCGCTTCTCTCGTACTCCTCGCGGCTCAACAGTTCGCCGTCATAGAGCTTTTTGATACGGGCGAAATCGGTCTCCGACTGTGACGCGTTGATCTCTGCCAGGCGCAGGCGGCTCTCGGCTGAGTTGAGCTGTCCCAACTCCGGGATCACCTTTACACGGGCAATCACTTCGTCCTTTTTCACTGTCTGTCCCGCCTCTTTGTATAGCTTGTCGATAATACCTGATATCTGCGGTTTGATAAGGATCTCGTCGCGTGGTTCCACTTTCCCGGTAGCCACAGTGGTCTTTTCCAGTGTCGTCACCTCCGGGGCAAACGTTTCGTACTCGGTCACCTTAGGTTTTGATTTGTTGAAAAGGAAAACAAATGTTCCGAGGAAAATCAGAGCTACAACGATCAGCAGGCCAATTTTAAGATACTTTTTCATCTTGTATATATTTTATGATTTATTTATCTGTGTGTTATCTGATAAGAGATTGTCGCATCGGAGATGTTTTTATTCATCCCGTATCGCTTCAATGGGTTTGATAGACATCGCCCGGTAGGCAGGAGCCAGTCCGGCCAGCATTCCCAGCGTGACCAGCAGGGCACAGGTACCGATCGCCATCCAGAAACTCACCTGGAAATGGGGGCTGCTTTCCGGTGAATGTGTGGCAGACTCCATGACCTCCAGCACAAACACCCCGAAGGTAATCCCGGCCATCCCGGCAAGCGTGGTCAGCACCATACTTTCCGATAAGATCTGTTGCAGGATGTCCCGCGGTCTGGCACCGATGGCTCTGCGGATACCGATCTCTGTGGTACGCTCTTTGACCGTCACCATCATGATGTTGCTCACACCAATCGCACCAGCCAGCAGCGTACCCAGACCCACCATCACGATAAGTATATTGATGCCTTTGAACAGGTTGTCCACCATAGAGAACATGGCTTCCGCGTTGAAAAACATAACCGCCTCCTTATCATCCGGGTGGATGTAATGCACCGGTTTCAATACCGCTTCTATCTCATCCTGCAGCTCAGTAACCTTGACTCCCGGCCGGGCAGTGATACAAAGCATATCAATCTCTCTCCAGGGATAAGTTCGCTGCATGGTGGTGAAAGGAATAGAAACGGCTTCAGAAGCCTGTCCGTTGATAGACATATTTCCTTCCGCATTGTTGACCCCGATCACCTGATAGTATACTCCGTTGACACGGATGTAGTTTCCGCAAGGGTCTTCTCCTTTCGTGAACAGTTCTTCATATACACGGTTGCCAATGGTACATACCTTGCGGCTTTCGAGAATATCCACATCGTTGATAAAACGTCCGTAGACCATGTGCTGCATTTCGATCTTGTTGTAGTCCGGGTGAAGGCCCTTAACCACACAGCTGCTTGTATTCTCTCCAAACACCGCTGTCTGTCCCCATTGGCTGAGGGTAGGGGTGATGACATCAATCTTTTTCACGCCCCGGCGCAGCCGTTCCACATCTGCCGTTTCCAGACTCCACCAACGTCCTTTGCGAAACCCTTTGTAAGGTTCACCCGTGCGCTGTGGCCATACAAAGCAGGAGTTGCTGGCAAATCCGTCGAAATTGGACTGCATCATATCCTGCATACCCTGTCCGCCTCCCATGAGGGCTACCAGCATAAATATCCCCCAGAATACACCGAAAGCAGTGAGCAGACTCCGGGTCTTGTTTCTTGTGATTGTGATGAGAATTTCTTCCCATGTATCTATATCCATTTTCATACGCTAATCTGCTCTAAGTGCTTCAATGGGGCGTATCTTCACAGCCTTCCGCGCAGGGAAGAAACCGGCCAGTGTGCCCGCGATGATCAATGTTAGTGTTGCCTGAATGGCTATGCTTATATCCACCGTAGGATTGGTAAATACTGTTTCCGACCAGGCTCCCGTATCCACCGTCTGCGCACCTGCTACTCTGTCCATCCACTCAGTAGCAGCAATTCCCGCTACCATACCTATATAGCCAAACAGGGTGGTGATGGTGATACTTTCGATAATGATCAGCCAGAGGATGGAAGAGGGTCTGGCCCCCAGCGCCTTCCGGATACCAAACTCACGGGTGCGTTCTTTGACAGTGATCAGCATGATGTTGCTCACACCCACGATCCCGCTGAGCAGGGTGAAGATACCGATCACCCAGATGGCAATCCGCAGGATATTCATACCTGTCTGCTGCTGCATATAATTGGACAGGCGGTTCCAGATCCAGATAGCACTGTTGTCTTCCGGGTCGAAGCGGTGATAACTTCCCAACACACGCCGGTATTTCTTCTCAAACTGCGCATTGCTTTCCAGGGTCTCCAGCCCTTTGGTAGTCATGGTGATGTTGTTCAGCTTATCCCCTTTGTTGAAGATGATCTGCAGCGTGGTGAAAGGAATATAGGCTTCGCGCGAGTCACGGTCGCCCGGATCGGTGAAAAGCCCTGCCACCTGATAGGCAACTTTCCCGGCAATGACAAATTTTCCGATGGGGTCTTCGTCTTTGAAAAGGATCTCCGCTGTCTTTTCGTGCAATACAATGATCTTTCTGCGGTCTTGTATATCAATCTCGTTGATGAATCTTCCTGCGGCAGATTTCACAGACTCTACTTCCGTGTAGTTGGGATAGACTCCGTAGAGGGTGAGGCTGACATATTCCTGTCCGTAGCTAACGTAGACACCGTTTTGCCTGACCGTAGCTCCGGCACTGATCACGTTGTCGGTAAAGTTGCGGTTGGTCAGTGCCAGGGAGTTGTTGTCCAGCTGGATGCGTCGCCCCTCTTTCAGGCCGTCGAAAGATTTGCTGGTACGTCCGGGGAATATCTTGATGGAGTTCATGGCCATCTGCGAAGAAGACTCTTCCATGGCATTGATCAGCCCGTTGCCGGCCCCCAGCAACACGATCAGCATAAAGATGCCCCAGGCGACGGCAAACCCGGTCAGGAACGTACGTAGCTTGTTCCGTTTGATGGTTCCATAAATTTCCTGCCAAATGTCAATCATAGATAGTTGTGATATAAGCAGCACATACCTCCATAGGGTATGGCTCGTCGTTTGTACTGGGATTATTTCATGAATCCGTCCTTACCGAAAGGAGAGGCGTCGTGATTCAGATTCTCTTCGATGCTTTCGATAATTCCGTCTTTGATATGTATGATCTTATTCGTCTGGTTGGCCACACCGCTTTCGTGAGTCACCACGATCAGGGTCATACCGTCGTCGTGCAGTTCTTTGAGGATGTTCATCACCTCTACAGAGGTCTTACTGTCCAGGGCTCCCGTCGGCTCATCGGCCAGGATGATCTGAGGCTGTGTGATCAGTGCCCGGGCAATGGCCACACGTTGTTTCTGTCCCCCGCTCATCTCGTTGGGCATGTGGTGTGCCCAGTCTTTCAGTCCCAGCCTGTCCAGGTATTCCATGGCCAGCTTGTTGCGCTTTCTGCGGTTGACTCCCTGATAGAACAACGGAAGAGCCACATTCTCCATGGCATCCTTGAAAGAGATCAGGTTGAACGACTGGAAGATGAATCCGATCATGCGGTTGCGGTACTGAGCGGCTCTGGTCTCGCTCAGGTCTTTGATCAGTACGTCGTTGAGGTAGTAGTTGCCCGTATCGTAATTATCAAGTATACCCAGTATATTAAGTAAGGTGGATTTACCCGAACCCGATGCACCCATGATAGAGACGAATTCTCCTTTTTGAATATCAAGATCAATTCCTTTCAGTACGTGGAGCGGTGCTCCGTTGTAGTAAGTCTTGTTAATATCTTCTAAATGTATCACTCTGTAGTAGGTTTAATTACATATTTCTACTCTTTTCAGCTATTAGACGCACGCAAGGTACGAAAAGTTGCAAAACACCTGAAATTTTTTTAAAAAACATTTTGAGGAATGAATCTTCTTTACGTTATTTGTGTGCAATAAAGAACCTGTTTAAATTTTCCACCCGGAAAATGTAGTGTGATATGTTTTAGTTTCGCTGATAGTGGGATCGTTCTTTCTACAGCATTCTTTTCGTTTGGAGACGCAAATATGCGTCTCTACATAGAATATCGCGTTGGAAAGAAAACATAATGCATGTAGAGACGCATACTTGCGTCTCCAAATAAAAAAAACAAGAAAATTTGAATAGGTTCTTAAAAAACATAACTAACCCTTTAAACAGAATATCATGAATGCAAATGTGGAGAAACAATACGTGGTAGGTATTGACATAGGCGGTACAAATACCGTCTTTGGCATTGTCGACGCACGTGGTACGATCCTATCCAGCGGTGCTGTGAAGACACAGGTGTACACCGAAGTAGAAGAATACGTAGACGAAGTTTGTAAAAATCTTCTTCCGCTGATCATTGCTCAGGGAGGAATAGAGAAAATCAAAGGTATCGGTATCGGTGCGCCTAATGGTAACTATTACAGCGGGACCATCGAATTTGCTCCCAATCTTCCCTGGAAAGGGATGATACCTCTGGCTGCTCTTTTCGAAGAACGTCTGGGCATTCCTACTGCATTGACCAACGATGCCAATGCGGCTGCTGTGGGGGAAATGACCTACGGTGCGGCACGCGGTATGAAAGACTTTATCATGATCACGCTGGGTACCGGTGTGGGTAGTGGTATCGTGATCAACGGTCAGGTGGTTTACGGTCACGACGGTTTTGCCGGTGAGCTGGGGCACGTGATCATGCGTCGCGAGAATGGCCGTCTGTGCGGTTGTGGTCGTCACGGATGTCTCGAAACCTATTGCTCGGCTACCGGTGTGGCACGTACAGCCCGTGAATTGCTGGCTGCCCGTACCGACCAGAGCCTGTTGCGCAATATCCCTTCCGAAAGCATTACTTCGAAAGATGTATTTGACGCGGCTATTCAGGGAGATAAACTCGCAGCTGAGATCTTTGAGTTTACCGGAAAATTGCTGGGCGAGGCATTGGCAGATTTCATCTCTTTCTCCAGTCCCGAAGCGATTGTGCTTTTCGGTGGTCTGGCCAAGTCGGGCGATCTGATCATGAAACCTATCCAGAATTCTCTGGATGCCAATGTATTGCAGGTATTCAAAGGAAAAGCCAAACTTCTGGTTTCGGAACTGAAAGACTCGGATGCAGCCGTACTGGGTGCCAGTGCGTTGGCCTGGGAACTTCGTGATTAATAAACAGTTTTTAACTGAATGTAGATAAAGCGGCCCTGCTTCTCAGATAGAAGCA
>DALZBD010000135.1:0-8906 GCA_031977515.1 Bacteroides sp.
ATGTTCGTTTTGATCCGGAAGACTATATACACTTCGAAAATTTCAGTACCTGGTCCAAAACCTGGTTGAACAAGTACGATTTCAAAGAAAAAGGAGACAGAAACTTCCAGGTACACACAGAAGGAGATACGGCAAAAGTAACATTTCCCTATAAGAAATTTAATACCGATGTATGGCAGAAATTCCTAAACACGGTTTTCTATGAAAGGGAGCGTATACAAGAAGAAGATTATATCCGACATAATTTACAATACTGCCACTATGTACTGGATTTCACGGATTGGAGTGCTCCCACTACTTATATTTTAATCCATCCTCAATCCGGAGAAGAAGAATGCATCATACATTATCCGTTTAATCGTAAATACTCAGTCTTTAGTATGGACATTCTTTAATTCTGATCGATAAAGATATAATACCCATCAGTCATACTACCTGCATAAACCCAAGAGGCAGGAATATAATTCCATCCCAGTCAGATTCAGACATAAAATATGCAAAAAGCAGCAGGGTTCAATCTCTCCGGAGTTCCCGGAAATATGTATCAAGCAGTTCCTTCGCAGCGACAAAAGAGGTCAGCTGCCCCTGCAGAACCGCCTGTTCTTTTTCGGCAAACAGCGGAGCAATGGCCGGATGCTGATAGAAACTATCACGCAATTGTTCATTGATGCTCTCGTACATCCAGTATTTACTCTGTTCGTTGCGCCGGTAGTCAAAATAACCATTGTCCTGAACGAAAGCAATATATTCATAGATCATGTCCCAGATCTCTTTCACACCGATGTTATAAAAACCGGAATAGGTAAGTACCTGCGGTGTCCAACCCGATTCCGGAGCGGGAAAGAGATGAAGTGCATTGCGAAACTGTGTAGCTGCCAGTTGAGCTTTTTCGATATTACTTCCATCGGCTTTATTGATCACAATGCCGTCGGCCATCTCCATGATACCACGCTTGATCCCCTGAAGTTCGTCTCCCGTACCTGCCAGTTGGATCAGCAGGAAAAAATCGACCATGGAATGTACAGCTGTCTCGCTCTGTCCTACTCCCACGGTTTCCACAAATATCTTGTCAAATCCTGCTGCTTCACAAAGAATAATGGTTTCCCGTGTCTTACGGGCTACTCCACCCAGCGAACCTGCCGAGGGGCTGGGGCGTATAAATGAATCGGGATGCACGGAGAGTTTCTCCATACGGGTCTTGTCTCCCAGGATACTGCCTTTGCTACGTTCGCTACTGGGGTCAATAGCCAATACGGCCAGCTTGCCCCCCTGCTCCAGCACGTGCAGTCCGAAGACATCGATAGAGGTACTTTTTCCCGCACCGGGCACACCACTGATACCGATACGTACGGAATTTCCGGAAAAGGGAAGGCACTTCTCTATCACCTCCTGCGCCAACGCCTGATGCTCAGGACGCACACTCTCTACCAGAGTCACCGCCTGACTCAATACCGTAATATTTCCTTTCCGTATGCCATCGACAAATTCATCGACAGAAAGTTCGCGCCTGCGAACCTTGCGCTTGAAATAAGGATTGACTGTAGAGGGCTGCTCCACACCGGCATTCACCGTCAGACCTTTGTATGCTTCGTTATTCTCAGGATGTTCCATCTGCCACTTACAACTTATAACCTACAAAACTTAAAACTTATAATTTACCACTTAATACATTCACCTCTACTTTCGGCTGCGCCGGATCATTGGTAATGATCAGGAAACGCAGCGGCTTTCTTCCCTTCTTCAGATTTTTCTTCTGTACCACTACCTGCAGCGTAGTGACCTCTCCCTGCTGCAAAGTTGCTTTTTTGAGTTTCAACTCGATCGCATTGTTAAATACCTGCATACGGTTGATCTGAAGCACAGAGTGTCCGTCATTGACAAGGAAGAGTTCATGAACAGCACGATTGCGTTTGGCAAGCTGTGCACTCATATCGATCTCAGTCTCTGAAATATGTATCTTGGGTGCATGGGCCAGTTCACTTTCCGAGAGTCCCGAAAAGTCGGGCAGCATAACGGCCGAAAGTGATATCTCATTCTCTTCATTCACCTTATCACCGGCAAAACGCGCCAGATAGACCGAGGTTTGTGTCAGTCCATAATCCGGCAGTTTCTTTGTATCCAATACCAGACGGATTGTTCCACGCTTCCCTTTCAACAGTACATCCGGGTTCTTTTCCATTCTCACGTAATGAGGCAGGTGCATCAATACCGGTTCGTATGGCGAGTCTGAGGTATTCACCACACTGAGTACAAGCTCCGGTTCTTCCCCCCAATGACTATCCGGGAATTCCAGTGTAGCCCTGTCGACCAGGATCTGCCCGATAGACTGTTCGTACATCTGACTATAGTCGGTGATCTCCTGCACCACCTCTCCGGTAAAGCGCAGATAGACCAACGATGGACTGGCATTGCTGTAGATCCCTACTGTCTTTTCAAACTTACCCAATGCTTTGGCATCGAAAGTAGCGCTGACCATGCCCTTCTCGCCCGGTGCTATGGGAGACTTCGTCCAGTTGGCCACAGCACATCCGCACGAAGTAGTAACCTGTGTAAGTACCAAAGGTTCACTACCCGTATTGGTTATAGTGTACTCTACAGTGACAGGATATTTCCATTCGATCTGCCCGAAATGGTGAGTTTCCTTGTTAGAAGTGAGCCGGGGCTGCGCTATTACAGAAAAAACGGATGTCAGAAAAATATAGATGAGCAATAAACTGCGTTTCATAATACACTTCACGGTTTTGTGTGTTAGAGACGCAAAAATAACTGTTTTTGATGAAAAAGAATCAAAAATCAGACTTTATTCTCCACCGACTTAAGGAATTCAGTCCAGCACAATGTAATTGTAAACATTGTATACCGCCAAAAGCTACGGTCAGAAGCAGATCGGGAAATCAGGTCTGACATACTTATGGATCAGGATCAGGGTCTGTTTCTCGTATACGTTAGCGCTGATCTGCAAACTACTTCTCTACCCTCAATCCTATTATAAATACAGTTCCCCTGTCTTTCCAGGCAAAAGACACAGGAACTATTAAAGACTCCATACCTATTATCCTCTATGAAAACAGCAAACCCTATCTCTAAAAGTTTACCAGAGACACGGTTTGCTGTCTATTGAATGATTATTTGATAACTTACCAAATACTTGTAAGAGTTCTCACCTTTACCTCTTTGATGAGCGCTTCACCCTCTTTATCCACCAAAGAGACTGCATTGAATATTTTGGATGGATAGACAAGATTGGTCTGCTGTACCATTCCTCCGTTTATGAGACATTCAACAGAAGACTGATCTATATAAAGTGTCAATTTTACAACTCCACCAGCAGCACCTAAAGGTGAATGTATATCTGAGATAAAGTTAGAGGAAAAGTCCGTTACTCCTGAGAGTGAACGACTGGTTCTCAAATAATTATCTCGGGAGTTAATTTCCATGAGAAAAAGATCATCTGCATCGTTGGTCAATGCTATGGTACACATAGCTTCATCTCCCATTTCCAATGTGATTTCCACCTGACAAGCTTCTTCTGTATCCAGAAGATAGGTCGCGCCTGAATTACCCGCATTCTTCCATGCTCCGGCAATGTTGTCAAGTTCTTCAACCACTTTAGATATCAAGACAGGATAACCATCAGGATGGCCTTCCAAAGATAGTTCACGAGGCAGAGTCATAGCCCCCCTCCATGTATGAGTAGGTACATTTCCGGCATACAGCCAATTGCTCATCCATCCGATAAAAATTTTTCTGTCATTTGGAGCATTACTCCAGGTGACTCCTGCATAGTTGTCCATCCCATAGTCGAGCCACAAAGGATAAGGAAGATTGTCCATTGTAAACTCTTCCCCGTCAAAGTCACCGATAAAATACTGGGTACCGGACCCACCATTGGGTGCCCCTGGGTTGAGACTGACAAGCAACACCCACTTTTCCTGTCCATTGTATGTCAAAGTGAACAAATCCGGGCACTCCCATACTCCACCGCGGGCTCCAATCCCTTCCCCACCAAATTCACTCAGTTTTTTCCACTCTTTGAGATCAGGTGATCCATAAAAGGAGATGGTTTTCTCTGTGGCCAATGCCATTATCCAGCTATTAGTCTTCTCGTACCAGAATACTTTAGGGTCCCGGAAGTCCGGACGGCCATCATTAGGAATCACGGGATTACCTTCATATTTTGCAAAAGTCCTCCCCTTATCCAGGCTATATGCCAGACTTTGTGATTGAAGCGACCCGGCAGAGGTATAAATAGCGACTAAAGCATTCGTTCCAAAACCCGCCGTATTGTTCTTGTCAATAACGGCACTCCCCGAGAAAATATCCCCCAGATTGTCTTTGGTCAGCGCAACCTCCTCAGGTTTCCAATGGATCAGGTCTGTGCTTACCGCATGTCCCCAGCTCATATTTCCCCAAAAACTACTTTGTGGATTGTACTGATAATACAGGTGATATTCTCCATCCAGATACACCATCCCATTGGGATCATTCATCCAATACTTTTCAGGTGTAAAGTGAATCAGAGGCCGATACAATTCCTCATAATACACGTTCTTATCGTTGTATGTATAATCGTCATTGCCATTACATGCTGTCAGGAAAAGCAGGCATATACTACCTATAAAATAACTTTTATTCAATAATCTATCCATGATCATTTTGTTTTAAGGTATTCAATTGCATTATAAGTGATTTGCTCTATATTCTTTTGATATGGATTCTGTCCGCTGTTCTGATTCCACTCAAAAGCACCTATCCCTATAGCGATCGCTGTACCTTGGAACTCTTCAGTCGGAAGTGCTTCAAAGTTGGCCATCATATAATAATCACTGATATCACTCCATGTTGCCAGAATGCGTATATTACTATCTTCTGAAATAGCTCTGTAAAGTGCCTCATCATCATTGTTCAGTCCATAATACTTACCCAGTTCCGTAAATACCATATTGTGATCTTCCTTCCAGCCTGCTCCCAGCAACTGGATCAGTTTTCTGCCATCTTCCATGATATAGGGTATACCCTGATGTATGGGGTGTTGGCTCTCATCATGTACCCTGCCCATATAGACATTCATACTCCATATATCCGGATTATCTCCTCCCGGGTCTGCACCTACCGCACGCTCAAAATTCGCAGTCATACGTCCCAGATCCCAAAGATACCCTACCGCATGTGTATTCAGCAACAATCCGCCTCCTTGTCTGTAGAATGTCCTGACCGCATTCAGTGCTTCGGGCACAAGCGCAGCATCCGGGATACGACTATCCACTTCCGAGTCATATATCCACCACAACATTCTGTATTGATTCAGATCCCGTCCCTCTGCTATATCTCCGAAAGAGACATATTCTCCGGACGGATAAGTCTGAAAAAACCAATCGGCTGCCGCTTTTTCATCATCGTCTTCTATTGCCTGCCAGGTATTGGCAACGCCCAGAAAAGCAACTTTTGTATTGCCCACCTGTATGTTTACATATACAGTTTCGGAAGATTGTCCTTTATCATTATAACTCACAATACCGAAAGAATAAGATTTATTCGATAAATTCTCTGCAAGATAACTTGTCGCAGTTCCACTCAGTTCTACCTCTTTATCATCGTAACGTATGATGACTTTGGATAGAACTTCATCCGGCAATGTCCAGGAAATAGATACATCTTTGGTATCATCAATCTGTATGGCTTTCACATTTTCTACCGAACGGCCTCCTTCACGTTCCAAAGAGAATGTCTTTCCCAGAGAAATATTTCCGGCTTCATCCGTCACTTTGAAAGTAAAGCTATACTCTTTACCAACCTTAATGACACCGTAGTTAAAAGAGGTCGGATTATTGGACAAAATCGTTAAGCCGTCGGTATGGGCAATCTGTACCCCAAGAATTTGTGTATGCACAGGCAGATTCCATGTCACTCGTACCGTATCGTCTTCCAATGTATATTCCAGGTGAGTCACCGGATCAACGATGGGGGCATCTACATGTATATCTCTATTGTAGCAACCGCTCATGACAAACAGAACAGTCAGTATATATATTATTTTTTTCATCTCTACCCAACATTAATAATTATAATTCTGCTTATAAACATTTTTACTAAAATTGACCTGATTCTGGGGAATAGGAATGTATTCACTTTTATTTTTATCAAAATAAGCATTCTTATAGTAATCTCTTTTCGAAGCCTCTTCCTTATAATAGGTATTAAGAACCTGGTCAGCGATCCCCCAGCGTACCAGATCAAAAAAACGACTACCTTCCATCGCAAACTCCAGACGACGTTCAAAGCGCAGTGCCTGTCGGGCATAGGCGTTGGTCCAGGTGCAATTCACTCCATCCACATACAATTCTACCTCGGTATTGTAAGCATAAGGAATCATTTCCAGGCTATTATTGGCGCGTTCACGTACCTGATTGATAAGTGGAAGAGCTTCTACTTCCCGATTCAGTTCGATAAGTCCCTCTGCACGCATCAACAACACATCCGCGTAACGAATCACAATACGGTTCTTACTGTTGCCACGGAAAGGATCCAGCAAGACAGAATGAGGATCATTCAGAGCTACATTTTCTTTCAGTGATGAATAGAACCCATACACAGAAGGAGTACGTGTCCAGGACTCCTCAAAAAGAGTAGATGTATCGTATTTATAAGGATATCCTACCAATGCTACTGTATGATACAGACGTGTATCTACCTTATCCTCCACACTGTTGTAATCTTCTTTGTTGAACGTAGTGAACATAGGGATTCCATCCGACGTTTTAAAAGCATTCACCAGATTCTGACTGGGTTTGTGGAAGTCACATGAACCGGTAAATCCCATAGGGACATTCAACACATCACTGAAATTCAGACGTCCGAATTTGGTTCCATCGTTCTGGGAAAACTGGATCGACCATATAGCTTCCTTACCATTCTCATACTTTCCCGGAAGAAAATTATAAGAATAATCACTTTCCAGATGATAAGAAGAATTTATCACATACTCTGTATAGGTTAGTACTTCCCGCAAATCCTCTGCATTCACACCTGTCATATTGTGTTTCTCATCTTGCTGATAAGCCTTGTAAAGATGAGTTTTGGCAAGATAAGCCGCCGCTGCATAGCGGTTAGGGCGTCCAATCTCGGATTGATATTCCGGCAACACATCATACGCTGCTTTAAAGTCTTCAGCTATCTTTCCCCACAACTCATCGTTGGTATATTCATGATTCGAAACAAGGTGATAATCATCCGAATGTATCGAATCGTCTAAGTAAGGAACATATTTATAAAGATTCTTGAGCATAAAATAAAAATGTCCACGCAGAAAACGACACTCCGCGATACGCAGGTCACGGGTAGGTAATTCATTTAAAGAAAGACTCTTCAGGTTCTGAATGGCAGTATTACAGCGATTCACACTGATATAAGCCTGAAACCAGAATGCATCAGGCTCTCCGAAGTTGACCTGTATATTCTGAGAAATTTCAAAAAAATGAAACACTTGTATATCCGCTTCGTCACGACCACCTTTATAGGCATCATCCGAACGTACATTACCATAAGGCCACAGACTATAGGGTATGTCATAATGATCATTTCCCAACATGGAATAAGCAGCGATCACTTGTGCTTCCGCCTGTTCAGGCCCGGTTAGATCTTCATCGTCCAAAACTCCATTTGGTTTGATATCCAGGAAGTCGCTACAACCCGTAAAAATAAGGACTGCCAGCCACAGGATCATATATTTCTTTTTCATTTCGTTTTTTATTACTGGTTAATCAAAAAGTTATATTAACACCGAAAGTAAAGGATTTAGGTATCGGATATCCAAATCCGGGTGTCTCCGGATCGATACCTGTGAAACTTTTACTTTTTATTGTCAGCAGGTTTTGTCCGGTCACATACAAACGGAAACGCTCCATTCCGATCTTCTTACCGAGTTGTGGGGACAGAGTATATCCCAATTGCAAAGTCCGCAGTTTCAGATAAGAACCATTCTCCACAAAGTAGGTAGAAAAGCGCGATTCCCAATTATCATCTGTGTAACTAACAGCGGGTATATTACTACCCGGGTTGGAAGGACTCCATGCTTTGAGCAGACGTCTTCCTTTGTTAGATCCCGTTTCGCTTACACTCCAGAAATCCGTATGATATTTCTGATCATTCACTACATCGATGTTGTAAACACCCTGCACGAACATAGTAAAATCAAAATCTTTATAACTCAGCACTATATTCAATCCATACATAAAATCAGGATGTTGTACCCCAATCCAGGTACGGTCGTCGTCCGTGATCTTCCCGTCTCCATTGAGGTCTTTGTAACGAATACGCCCCAATCCTTTTCCCGATTGTTCGGGTCCGTTGTCAACCTCCTCCTGGGTTTTATAAAGACCATCCGCTACATAGCCATACAATGTATTGATAGGCCGTCCCAGAATATTATCATCTCTTCCATCACCCCCATAGGCATTTTGCACCTCTTCGGGCAAATGGGTGATCTTATTCCGATAATTGGAAATATTGGCACTGATGTCATAATTCAATCCATAATTGGTCGTATGGCGGTAACCCAGAGAAAACTCAAGCCCCCAGTTCTGCATAGACGCTCCGTTGGTATATCTATATCCCCCTTCACCTATGACTGCCAGATAAGGAGGTTCCACCAGAATATCTTTGGTCTTTCTGAGATAGTATTCCATGCTACCGTACATATTGCCATTCCACAATCCGAAATCTATCCCCACATTGGTTTGCGTAGTTGCCTCCCACTTCAGGTTATCATTGCCACGGCGGATACGTTTGAATCCCGACATCATCTGACCGCCTGTGCCGGCTATGTCATACGAAGTACTATGCACAGCGCCCCACGTTGGGTCGCCCAGGCCATAGTCCGGGCCATAAACATTATAGCGTCCTCTGTT
>DALZBD010000136.1:0-8776 GCA_031977515.1 Bacteroides sp.
CTCCGATAGAAGCAGTCATAGAGAATATCCATACCTTTTATACCCACATACGAACCACAGAGGGTGAACTGATCGTCATTCCCAATAATCTTTTTCTGCAAAAGATCGTTTCATTGAAAAACAACGGGAAGTAATTCTACCAGAAAATCTACTTCTGAAAACAGCTATTATCTTAATTATAGTAATCCATGTACTCTATTCGTCAAGGAAATCTGACCGACATCTCCCAACTGAGTGAACTGTTTCAGGAAACTGTTTTATCTGTCAACCGGAAGGATTATACGGAAGCTGAAGTTGCAGACTGGGCTTCGTGCGGAAAAGATGCGGAACGCTGGAAAGAGTTATTTTTACGTTTTCGATTCTTTGTAGCAGAAGATAAGGATAAGAATATCATAGGATTCACCTCCATCTCCGACACAGGTTTTCTGCATTCGATGTTTGTACATAAAGATCACCAACGACAAGGTATAGCAGATGCCTTACTCAAACACGCAACTCAGTATGCTCAGGAACAAGGTGCATGGTTTCTGGAAGCTGAAGTAAGCCAGACAGCACGACCTTTCTTTGAGAAAAATGGATTCTTTGTCATCGCCCGGCAACAAAGGAAAGCCCGTAACCTTTATCTGACCAACTGGAGAATGAAGAAACACCTGCCACTTCACCATGGGATCGGTGTGGCTTCACCGGAAGACCTGGAAAAAATATGGTTGCTACAGAAAAGATCATTCACGCCGGTGGCCCGGCTTCTATGCGACAACCAGATCCCTCCACTGACGGAAAGTTTCCCGGATTTCACACAAAGCGTGGCAGGCAAACTGCTATTGAAATACACAATCTCAGGAAAGATTGTAGGATCGGTACGCGCATACATAGATGAAAACAACTATTGCCAGATCGGGAAACTCATCACAGACCCGGATTATCAACAACAAGGAATCGGAAAATCTCTGATGGCAGCAGTGGAAGCCTATTTCAACCGGTGCAAAGGATACGCCTTATTCACAGGAACTATCACTCCGCATACGGCTGCATTGTATAGCAAACTTGGATACCGGGAAACAGGTCGTAACTCCATAGATGGTATAGAAATGATCTTTATGGAAAAGAGCATTTAATCCTGACAAGTAAACAGATAAAAGAAATGATTACTCCCAGAGTTTCAGTTGCCTGTTCTCCTCCTCTTTGGGTTTCTGCGCTTTACCAAACACTGTACGGCCTCCATATAACCAGGAGTCATCTCTCTCCTTTTGTACTACTTCCTCAAAGAAATCACGCGGAGTAAAACTCTTTTCCATCTCCTGTGAGATCCGGGAAAGATTTTTCAAAGCATGGCTCTTGTCCTGCTCCCCCATGCGTGCCTGCCGGATGGCCTTATCAAACACAGCGATAGTCGTGTCATACACCTTTGTGGGTACCGGGAAAGGGTGCCCATCCTTTCCTCCATGCGCAAAAGAAAAACGCGCCGGATCAGAAAACCGGGAAGGTGTACCGTGGATCACCTCACTCACCAAAGTCAGAGATTGTACAGTACGAGGACCTACTCCTTCCAGCAACAGCAACGTCTCCATATCGTCCACACCTGTCTCATGAGCCAGTGTCAGAGCTGCACCGAGCCGTTTGAGGTTCACATCTCCGGCACACACTTCGTGGTGTGAAGGCAGTATAAGAGAGACCTCTTTCATCAGTTGGTCGGGACGTTCCCGGGTAAGTTCCAGAATTCCCTCTCTGGCAGAGGAGGCCTCCGAAGCTGTGAGGTTCAGGATCAGTCCCTGGTTTTTGCCACAGACAGAGGTATGGGGCTCTTCCACAAACGACCGCAAAGCCGAGGAGAGCCAGTGATACCGACGGGCCATACGCTCATTCGGATTCATTCCCTGCTGAATGACCGTCCACTCCCCTTCCACCGTGAGTACGAAAGAATGCAGATAGAGTTGAAAACCATCCTGTATCGCTGTATTATCCACTTTGGCCGATAGTTTGCTCTGACGCACCAGTTCATCCCCATTCATCCCCGTCTTTTCGGCAATAGTCAACAGTTCGGCAGGTGTCTGACGCGAAGCTTTCCCACGGCCTCCACATACGTATACACCCAACTCCGCAGAACGTTTGTTGATTGCTTTCTTCAGGGCATTCATCACCGAAGTGGTGATCCCCGATGAATGCCAGTCCATTCCCAATACACATCCCAAAGACTGGAACCAGAAAGGATCACTCAGCCGCCGGAGCAACTCACTACGGCCATACTCCATCACGATCGCTTCCACAATAGCTCCACCCAGTTGGCTCATTCGTTGAGCCAGCCAGGGTGGTACGGTTCCGTAGTGCAAGGGCAGATCGGCATGTCCTCTTTTCATAAAATTCTCCTTCTAAAATAGCCTGCTGCAAAAATAGGACAAATAATCGTCTATCCTGTAAGGGGGAGAGCCTTTAACAAAACTGTATTGTTAGGCATGACCTTCTGATGACAAGGATGTCACATTAACAGAAACTCTTCACATTTCTCCTCCTCTCGTTTTTTGCCATTTATTCACAAATCAGTAAAACAAACGAAGGAGTACCTTATACTTCCCGGTATTCCGTAAAAAGACTTCCGTAATGAGAGATCTGGCAAGTAAATTCTAAAATACTGTTTCATTCCTTTTGAACAGGGTGACAGAAGTGATAAAATTGCCTGTACAACTTAAACAAAACATACTAATAAACGTTATAATAGCAATTTATGGATTGCGTCTTTTTGTCGTACCTTTTACCCAAACCTTATGAATAAACTTTTACTGGTCTTAACTATTTTATTTTTATTGCTATGCGGATGTACTTTCACACCCCGGGAAGAAAACAACAAACGTTCTCTCAACGAAGTACAGGTGGAGAACGTTGTGCAGCCGGTGGTTTCTGCCGCTCCTCATTCAGGGATCATCCCCATACCACTGAATGAGGGGTATGGACAGATCCAGATACATAAGGAAAAAGATGAAACGATCTACATAGAGTTCGACTCCGGGGGATACGATCGCCTGTATGCCCGGCTCCATTCCGCAGATACCCTGGCCAATCTACGCTTTTCACAGATCGTACTGCCCAACGGCAATACCGACGGCCCATTCGGTGGAATACTGGAATATACCCTGCCGATCAACGGCATCTACCGGTTGCTGATCCATGAAAATATGATGGCAGGAGATCCGTGGAGCGGATATTTCACGGTAGAGGTCAGTCTGCTCAACTGACCTGCTGCCAGCGTCCCCCACTCCTGTTCCCTTTCACAGAGCCTGTACACGTGCCTTATGAAGATCTTTCCTGTTTTCATGTCCATCCTGCCCGCTGTTTTCAGATACTCTTGTTATCTGTTTATTCTGTGTGCCGCTTTTTCGTGTGGAGGATGCCATTCCCGCAAACTCCCGGATGTTCCGCAGGTATCCACCTCCCTGCCAGATACCCTTCCGGATACGACAGAGTTTCATGTAGATCTGTTGATGGTAGATTCCATTCACATCACTTTCGCAGATGACCTACGTAGCGATACGTTTATACACGAAAAAGACTGGAATACCCTGGCCGAACACATGATATCCTGCAACTATGATACTTTCCGCAATCAAAACAATGCACACATCTCTATGGTACCTCCGGATTATACCGTTTGTATCACCTACAAAGAAATGCCTGCCGACCACAAAGACTGGCTTCTGATCTGGGAAGAAGCAGGCACTACCCGATTCCGCAATATATGGTACCACCTGCCCGAAACGTCCAGAACACCGATCTACAACCTGCTACACCGGTACAAACAATGATCTGTTGATGGAAATCCTCGAAACTTTTCTCCACCCTTCGGCCTGGATTGCCCTGGCCACGCTGCTTTTCCTGGAAGTTGTACTGGGTATAGACAATATTGTGTTTCTTTCTATTATGACCTCCCACCTGCCTGCAAGCCAACAGGCACATGCACGCACCGTCGGACTCCTGCTGGCGATGCTCGCCCGCATCGCCTTATTATTCGGGATATCCCTGCTGATGCGCCTGACACATCCTCTCTTCTCTTTCGATACAAGTTGGATCCATGGAGCTGTCACCGGACAAAGCCTGATCGTCCTTACCGGAGGACTCTTCCTTTTATACAAAAGTGTAACGGAAGTCCATCATAAATTAGAGAACCCACAAGCATCTACAGAGGCCCCTCCCCGTACCAACGGTTTCTGGCACGTGATCCTGGTGGTCGTAGCACTCGACATTGTATTTTCTTTCGACAGTGTACTCACAGCGATAGGGATGGTCAGTTTCAAGGATTTTGGCTATGCAGGTGCCATGACCATTATGGTTACTGCCATTGTTTTCTCCGTCCTGATCATGCTTCTGTTTTCCAGACCGATCAGCGCATTTGTCAACGTACACCCCACCATCCAGATGCTGGCTCTCTCCTTTCTGATCCTGATCGCTGTCATGCTACTCGTAGAGGCTGCCCATCTGGCTGATATCACTGTATTCGAGAGAGAGATCCATGAAGTGCCTAAGGGATATATCTATTTTGCCATTGGCTTTTCCCTGTTGGTGGAAATGCTCAATATGAAACTGGCAAAGAAAAAAATGTAGATTGAATTTCTGTCTAAACTATAGCCTCGCCGACCCTTGTGTTGACTTCATAGATCTTTATTTCCACAAAACCACAGCGATCTTCTGATCTCTTTTGTATGCTGAGACGCAACGTATTGCGTCTCTACAAGTAAATGGCTTTCAAAAGAAGACAGACACAGGATGTAGAGACGCATATTTGCGTCTAAAAAACGGGCCCGATGTAAGCAAGCTCACAAAACAAGGCAAACCGGAATACGTATGTAAAAGCAGACAGCAACCGATGAAGATCACACGGAAGCTGCCCGGATGCGATCGGTGAATGTAGTGCAACCGTTGCGCCGGTCAAATGCCTGGGCAACCTCCATACCCTCTTTCTTCAACCAGGCGGCGAGTTCCTCTACGTCGTACAATCCTTCCTTGTTGTAGCATGCAAACTCAGGGGGCAGGCTCAGTGCCACGGGTCCGGTATATACTTTGCCCTGCAAGCCCTCGAGCAGGAAAGCGGCATATTCGTATCTGGGATAGTCGTCCGATTCCAGAAACCAGGGTATGCACTTTTCTATGTAGCTCCATGCCTTGGGAGAGTCGGTCTGCAGCAGGTAGTAGATCATTTTGCTCAGGTAACGCATCAGGCTCTCATCGTTTTCTTTCAGCAGTGTATCGATATCTTCCTCCGTACGTTCGTAAAGTTGCGCAGCCAACTCCCTACGCCCCTCTTTCCAGGCGACGGGTAGCATTTTACAAAAGGTATTCATGGGTACATAGCGGCAACCTTCAAGCTGACGGTTCAGGAAAGGATGAGCCAGGCGTAGAGCTTCATCCAACTTACCCAGGGCCAGCTGATACGTGATCTCATAGTCCAGGGTACAGGCCGGGCAATTGGCCATCGCATCTTCTGCCTCGGCATTGCGCAGTTGCAGGTAGTGTGTGGCCTCTTCCAGATCACCAATGACCACCTTTTCATCCATAAGGCGTTCATAGTAGGCACGCAGACTGAATCCGTTGCGCTCCAGACGCATCCTGAAATCTTCCATGACAGCATTCAGCTGCTCCATCCTTACCTGCGCGTTGAAGTACATCCGTCGCGCCACCCATTTGTATTCCCAGAGGAAGTCACTCTCTTCAATCAATTCCGGATACTCTTCGTAGGCATTTACGATCCAGGTAAAATCATTGATCACATCCGTTGAGTAAGGCAGGTAGCAGCTATAGTCCAGCAACTTCTTCCGTACATCATATTCCCACGAAACATCATCGTTCTCATCGGCTATATAGGCAGCCTGCCGTAGCATACGTACTTTGTCTCTCGGTGTCAGGCTACTGTTTTCTTCCACCTGATACAGGATCTTTTGTATTTCCAGTGTATATCTCATCTTCTTATTTTTTATTCAGTTCATTCAGTATGTCACTCATTCCCATAATGATCAGGCTGTACAACGATTCGTTGAAAAGGTTCATTTCTTCCGTATTCACCGGATATTTTCCCAACAGCAACGATTGCACATAGAGTATATGCACAATGGCTTCGAACAGGACCGGATCTTTCATACGGATGAGCATCTTCACGAGCTCGTTGTCCACATTCATACACAGTGTCGGCTGCGTCCGCTTTTTGGATGCGAAAGCACCGGCCATGGCATTCAGGGCACCGGCACCTGCTTTTTTCTCCCGCACATCCGCCGCCTTTTCTCCAGCCACAAAGATCACCGGCGTATCTGCCGGAGCAAAGTGTTTGAGGCGGCAGATACAGCCGAAACGTTTCAGTACCCCGTTGCATTGCCCTTCAAAGACAGCGTATCCGGGATGCCTTGTATGGTCTGCCTCCGTGAAACTATCTAAGATGCGTGCCGGAGAGATCTCTTTCACCTGCAGATCCGGGAAAAGTCGGGCAGCTTTCTTCAGCAAGGTCTCATCAAACGTATAAGCCGCGTTGATGACCATCATGCCCTGAGACAAAGCAATGCGCCGTACCTGTTTGAAATCGTCCAGGCTGAGTGTATAATACACCGGCTCTCCTTTGCGGCGCAGGGTCGCAAACGACCGTACCCCTTTGTTGGTCTCAAAAGGCAGACTGTCCATAAAAAGATGGAACATCTCCGTATCTTCGGAAGCAATCGCTTTGATGTGCAGGAAGTGTATGTCCAGGATACGGGCAAACAATTCGGGATCGGTCTGCATCAATGTTTTCAGGTGTTCCTTGATCGCCTTTCCGATCTCTTCCCGCGCTTTGCGCAACTCTTCATTGCTCACCAGAGACTCCCGGGAAGCGGTAGAAGAGAGTGTCTCGGCATTCAATACACACTTCACAAAGAAGGCCCACGAGGGCAGCAAGTTACAGTCGTCTTCACTCAACAGCATTCGTTTGAGGTAGATCCGGTGCGACAATCTGCCGGAAAACTGAGTTTTGAAAGGGAGGATATAAATGGTTCCCCGAATCTTTCCACTCTCCGTAGCCACCGGGAAGGCATCCACAAAAGAAGAGTTGAAAAGCATACGTCCATGCGCCAGCAGGTCTTCCCGGGATGCATGTGGAGAGAGCCAGAGCGGATGTTCTTCATTGATGACCTCTTCTTTTTCTCCACCGCTCAACCGGATCGGATAGGGCAATGCATTCCCATAAAAAATCAGGTTGCGCCGGAAGGTTTCGTATTCAAACAGGTGCCTCCACTCCTGCTTGGGAGTCAGTATCACCTGAGTGCCGATCGGATATTCTCCCTCCAGCATCTCCGTATCATATGTACCGTCGGCCTTGCCACACCAGCGAATTGCTTGCGGGCTCATGGCCGAACGGGTAATGAAGACAATCTCATTGCTCACCACAAAACAGGAAAGCAGCCCGATGCCAAAACGACCGATGAAATCCTGCGAATCCAGTTCACCCCGCTTCGAACTCTCTCCGATCACCGTGAGCACTTCGTGTATCTCTTCTTCTTTCAGCCCGATCCCATTGTCCCGGAACAGCAGGCTTCCATCTTCCCGGAGCGATACTTCGATCGCCCCAGGATGCGACTCGTCCAACGAACGGAAAGCCGTGATGGCATCCACCCCATTCTGCAGCAATTCACGGACAAACGTACCCGGATTGCTGTAGATATGCTCCGAAAGCAACGAGATCATCCCTTTCAGGTTGACCTGAAAGACACGTTGTTTCTTCTCCATGATTTATCCTCTCTTTCTTCCTGTGATCTTCATTGCCTGTTCATGGCCACTGTCTGCGGCCTGTTCAAACCACTCCATAGCCATATCCTCATTCTCTTCCACTCCCCGGCCCAGCAGGTAGTAGTTGCCCAGTTCATACTGTGCATACGCATCACCTCCTTCTGCAGCAGCCTTGACAAGTGATACTCCCTCTTCTATCTGTTGGGTGCAACCCTCTCCGGCCACCAGCATTTTTCCTTTATAATACATGGCGCTGGTATGTTCATATTCTGCAGCCTGGCTGAACCATCGGAAAGCCTCTCCGTGATTTTGTTTGATACCATTTCCCCAATAGTAGCAACGACCGGTGAAATACATGGCACGTATCGAGCCATCTTCCGCTCCCTTGAGGAAATAGGTGAATGCTTCCGGTTCGTTCTCCTCCACTCCCACTCCATAGAAAAGACAGTAGCCCAATCCTTCGTTCACACTTCCCTGTTTGGCTGCCTGTACATAATAGGGGTATGCCTTTTCCTGCTGTTCCAGATCGGCATAGTCATACAGGTAATAATCGCCCAGTTCGATCAAAGCACCCGGATGTCCCGCTTCACCTGCTTTGGTGAGCCATTCCACAGCTTTTGTATAGTCCTGCGGTACCTGTTCGATGCCATACATGTGATAATATCCGATCCGATACTGCGCAAAAGGAAACTCCTGTTCGGCAGACTTCAACATGTAGTCATAAGCCTGTTTCATATCTTCTTCTACACCGTAACCGTTTTCGTAGCAATAGGCCAATTCTGCCTGCCCTCTGCTATGTCCGGCATCCGCGGCTTTACGGAAACATTCAATGGCCCGGTCCGGGTCTTCCTCCACCCCTTCGGCATGTTTGTAACAACGTCCCAATAGGTAATATGCGTGCGGATAATCCTGTTGCACACCCTGTAGAAGCAATTCCACAGCCTTCTGCGCATCCGGCTCTATTCCCAGCCCCTCCTGATACATGGTAGCCAGTTCCACCATGGAATAGGCAGAGCCCAGTTCGACTCCTTTCTCATAATAAGCT
>DALZBD010000137.1:0-8703 GCA_031977515.1 Bacteroides sp.
TGTTTATGTGTACAGTACTGCCCCTTTCGGGGCGCATCTGGCTGTGCGCCTCGCATCCCAGGGTGGCGTTCGGGCTGCTTCCGCTATCGCTTCCACACCCCTCTCTCTGCCCTGGGCTACGATATGCTGCCTCTCCGAGGCGCTGGCCGGTGGGATAATGCCTATATACATTGTCAAATATTATCAACTTTCACAGAAGAGACCCTTTTTCCCTTTTTTAGTATAAAACACCCAATCCCCAATAGCTTCATGATGCTAATTATCAAGCACTTACGCAACCCTAATTTCTTCCATACTGAAAGTTAACCTTCTCCGTGCAAAAGGTTAACTTTATACACGGAGAAGATTAACTTTCTGCACGGAGAAAGTTAACTTTCACCAAACAGCCTGCACGAAGGGTCGAAGCCCACACGCAATATGTCCAGATAAATTATCAAAAATCGATATAGAGCGCTAACATTGCACAGAAAAGGATTTCTTGCTATCTTTACCTTCTCAATATTCTATACTATTATGGCCCATCGTCTGAATACAAACAAACAATTTATGGTTGGCAACGGCATTCTGGCCTTTGCTGTCCTCTTCGTGGTAGTAATCTTTGTCTATATGAGTCTGCGCCTGAGCCGCCATCCTGACGAGGAACGTACTTTCATAGAGAATTATACCTTCAGCCTGGAAAATGGGTTTGCCGGAGAGTCGGTATCGGTATATGCCAACGACAGTCTGCTGTTCAATGAACTGGTACTTGAAGAGCCTTTGGTACTAAAGATCAATCGTTTTGAGGAACATACTGCTGTGCTGATTGTGGACAATGTGACCGAACAGGTGTCTACCTTTGCCCTAAGCGAAATGGGAGGTACATACCGTTTCAGGAAAGATGAAAACGGGGTACGGTTGCTGCCTCAATAGGATTTGGTTTTCTATTCCGGGAGGTTCAATGCTTTCAGATTGAGTTTTTTTGGTTTAAACATGGATATATGCTTCAACTGACAGAGAGGGTGTATCAAAAGGTCCTATGTAACCTTTTGACTTCGTCGACCGTTGGTTCAGGGATATAAATGGATTTGATACACCCTCTCTGTGCGTACAGAATTTCAGGCTTCTGTATCCAAAGTAAAGTCTGTTTTTGATATACCATGTATCTGTAGCCCTGAAGGGGTGTCAGAGGTTAGCCCGGGGTAAGTGAGCGTAGAGGAACGGAGCGAGTGCCACCCCGGGTTTAAATGTGGTAGACAGGAGTTAGTGCCGTAGGTACGACACAGATTACGAACGCCACTTCTTTTCTGTCGTACCTACGGCACTAACCGGAATATACACGATGTTAACCCAGGGTGGCGTTTGTTCCGCCTTCACTACCGTTACGGCTGCACTGCACTTACCCTGGGCTAACCTCTGACACCCTTTCAGGGCTACAGTTACATGGTGATGTAAAACAGTATAACATCCACTTCAGATGAAACTTCAGTGGATGTTATACATTCTAAAAGCAATACTAAATATACTACTTTCTTCTTAATTACAAGACATTAATTCTTATTAGGCGACTCCCATTTCCGGGTATCTGTACAGGCTATATTCAGGATCTGATTGCCTGTCTGGATACGGAAATCTCCCTGTTCGAGGATCCATTTGCCATCATATCCCACAAAAGCGAGATCCGAACCTTTCAGTTTCAGGGTGACAGTCTGTGTCTCTCCGGGCCTGAGTTCTACTTTCTCAAATGCACGCAGGCGGCGTACATCCGGTGTCAGGGAGGCAACCAGGTCACTGCTGAAGAGCAATACACTCTCTTTGCCTGTGCGGTTGCCGGTATTCGTCACATCCACTGTAAAGGTGAGGGTGTCATCTGCCGTAAAGTCCGGTTTATCTACCCGCAGGTTGCTATAAGCAAATGTTGTGTAGCTTAGACCATACCCAAATGCCCACTGCACATTGACCACGGCATCGTAGTTATAGGCACCTTCCATTTGTCTGCCGGTATGTTCACTGGGTTTGTGATCATACGTAACCAGGGAGTTGATCTCTTTCGGATAGGTAAAAGGCATCTTACCGCTGAAATTGGTATCTCCGGCGATCAGGTTGGCCAGTGCATCGCCACCGTAATTGGCCGGGAGCATGATGTTGACCACAGCCTGTGTCAGGGGTTCGATGTCGGCGATCAGCCTGGGACGGCCCTGATTGAGGATCAGTATCACAGGCTTACCTGTCGCGGCCAGTGCTTTCACCAGGTTGAGCTGTTTTTCGGAAAGGGCAAGGTTTGTCAGGTTGCCCGGAGTTTCGCAGTACGAGTTCTCGCCGATGCAGGCCAGGATATAATCCGCCTCTGCCGCGGCAGCTACCGCTTTCTCTATTTCGGGAGCATTCTCTTCCCACCAGCTACCGCCTTGTTTGTAGGTAACGCCTGCTTCATAGATGATATTTCCCGCGCCGAACTTGTTGGTAAACGCCTCGAGAATGGTGTTGTGTTCCGCCGCGCATTCATCCGCTTTATCTCCCTGCCAGGAATAGGACCAACCGCCGTTGAGTGTACGCATGGAGTTGGCATTGGGACCGGTGATCAGGAGTTTCTTTCCTTTCGCCAGTGGCAGGATGTTGTCTGTGTTCTTGAGTAAGACCATAGACTCTTCCGCTGCTTTCAGGGCCACAGCAGCGTGCTGGTCACTGCCAAACAGGGGAAAATCATTCAGATCGTAATACGGTTTGTCGAACAGATTGAGGCGAAACTTCAGACGCAGTACCCGTCGCACCGCATCGTCGATACGGCTCATGGCCACTTCACCCTCTTCTACCAATTCTTTCAGCAGGGTACAGAACTGCAGGTCATAGGGGTCCATAGACATATCGATACCGGCATTGATGGCCAGTTTGATCGCTTCTTTCTTGTCTTTGGCGATGTGGTCGCGGCTGTAGAGGTTGTTGATATCCGCCCAGTCGGTCACGATCATACCGTCCCAGTTGAGATCCTCTTTCAGCCAGGTAGTGAGCAACTCGTAGTTGGCATGGAAAGGCAGGCCGTTGTTCATCGCCGAATTGACCATAACAGACAAGGCTCCGACCTTTACCATTTCGAGGTAGGGTGCGAAGTGCTTCTCACGCATATCCTGCACGGTGATGGAAGACGGGGTACGGTCTTTCCCGGACACAGGTACGCCATATCCCATGTAGTGCTTCATACAGGCAGCCACAGAATTGTCTCCGACACGGTTGGGATCATTGCCCTGGAAACCCAATATGGACTCACGTCCCATTTCGGCGTTCAGATAGGCATCTTCTCCGTAGCTTTCCCACATACGTGCCCAGCGCGGGTCACGTCCGAGGTCGGTGACCGGAGCATACGTCCACGGAATGCTTCCCGCTTTCGTCTCATAGGCAGAGATGCGCGCGCTTTCCCGGGTCAGTTCCCGGTTGAACGCCGCAGCCATATTGATACCCTGCGGGAAGAAAGTCCCTCCCAGCGTATAGGTGGTTCCATGTATCTGGTCTACCCCATAGATACAGGGAATGCCTATGGCCTCCATGGATTTCTCCTGGATACGTTTGATGATGGCCTGCCACACAGCCGGTGGCTGTGCGATACCGGCGGGCACATTGAGGATGGAACCGACTTTGTATGTGCCGATCACTGTCTCCAGCATGTCTTCGTCCAGTACAAAACCTTTGGCTGCTTCTATTCCCATGATACGCATATAGATCTGCATCATCACACTCTGGTCGGGCATCTCGCTGCCCAGATCGAATTCTTCTTCGATCTGATAGTTACGGAGGATATTTTTTATGTCTTCCACCTGCATGCTTTGCGGATTGAGGCCTGCAAACGGATTGATACGTTTCTGCAACACATCGATCGCCAGCTCACACATCTGACCCACTTTCTCGTCGAGGGTCATCTTTTTCAGCAGCGTCTCGATCCGTCGCTCCATATTCTCATCTCTCGGAATGGCGGGAGCCACAGCGTGTTGCGCAGTGGCAGCCAGGATAGTTCCGGCTGCCAGCAGTGATAATAAAATTCGTTTCATTCGATTCTTTTTCAAAAATTCAGTGTGTGTTTACTTATCTTTTCAGACGACGGATCTCTGTCTGAAGATTCAGAATATCCGTTGTCTTCTCCCTGGCAGCAGCTACTTCTGCCTGCAGAGTGGCTTTGATATCGCGGGAAGAGCTACCCACCTGGAATGTATAATTTCCGGCATCTGTCACCCAGGAAGAAGAGGCTTCGTCATAAGAGGCCAGTTCAAGAGGGCTGACGGTCAGCGTAATGGTCGCGGTTTCACCCGGTTTCAACTCCTTGGTCTTGGCAAAGGCTTTCAGCTCTTTCGCAGGTTTGTTCATCTGAGCGGCATTGGGGGCAGTGACATAGAGCTGTACGACCTCTTTACCGGCCATTTTTCCTGTATTCTTCACCTCTACGGTCACGGTATATACACCACCCTCCGTGCGGATCGCCGGATTGGTAAACTCAAATGTGGTATAGGAAAGTCCGTAGCCAAACGGATAGGATACCTGTTTGCCGAATGTATCGAAATACCGATAGCCCACATAGATGTCTTCTTCATAATCGGTATAATCCCACAGTCTGACTTCTGCTTTCTTCTCTGCAGGGTTGGAAAAGTCCATGCTGCTCATGGCACCGTCTGTCGGGAAATTGGCAGCGGAGGCATCGTCTTCATACTTCACCGGGAAGGTCATGGTGAGCTTGCCCGAAGGAGAAGATTTTCCACTCAGCACATCGGCCACACTGTTGCCTCCCTCCTGTCCGGCCTGCCAGGCACAAAGGATGGCATCGGGCAGGTTTTTCCAGGAAGCTGTTTCGATCACACCACCGATATTCAATACCACCACTACTTTCTTACCTGCGGCATGGAATGCCTGAGATACGCTCCGCAACAGAGTCTGTTCTTCCCGGGTCAGGTTGAAGTCGGGAAGTGTACGGTCGAGAAACTCGCCCGAGGTACGCCCAATAGTGATCAGCGCCACGTCCGACTCTTTCACCTGCTCCTGCAACAAGGCAGCAGAGGGCAACAGTTCTGTCGGGCGGGGTACCGGAAGGAACATGGCCATCCGTTCGTCAGCAGGCTTGTTGCGTTCTTTCTCCGCGGCTATATGCTGCTCGTATTCACTCTTTAGTTTATCATTCAGCTGATATCCTGCATTTTTCAGACCGTCCAACAGAGATACCGTATAGGCGCGGTTCACATTTCCCGAACCTGTACCTCCGGCGATGAAGTCATAAGAAGTGCAGCCAAACAGGGCTACCTTCTTGACCTCCGCGGCAAGCGGAAGTGCCTGGTTGTCATTCTTGAGCAGTACCATACCTTCGGTGGCCGACTGCCGGGTCACAGCAGCGTGGGCTTTCAGGTCGGGGTTGTTGGAGAAGGCATATCCCTTGAAGCGGGGAGTCTGCAGGATCATTTCGAGGATGCGTTTCACGTTGCGGTCGAGAACCGCTTCATCCAGCCTGCCCTCTTTCACTCCCTGCAGGATGGCTTCGTATTGCTTGTCCATACCGGGTTGAAGCATATCGTTGCCCGCTTCCATCTGAGCCACAGCATCTTTACCACCAAACCAGTCGGTCATCACCATACCCTCAAATCCCCATTCGTCACGCAGGAGTGTGGTCTGTAGTTCTTTGCTTTCAGATGTATAGGTACCGTTGAGGTAGTTGTAGGAAGACATCACTGTCCACGGTGCAGACTCCTTCACGGTGATCTCGAATCCTTTCAGATAGATCTCACGCAGTGCGCGGGGAGATACGCGGGCATCCACAGCCATGCGGTTGCTCTCCTGGTTGTTCACGGCATAGTGCTTGATGGAGGTACCTACACCGTTGCTCTGTACACCACGTACGTAGGCGGCAGCGATCTTACCGCTGACCACCGGATCTTCGGAATAATACTCAAAATTGCGTCCGCACAACGGGTTGCGATGGATGTTCAGCGCGGGAGCCAGCAGTACGTCGGCACCGTATTCGAGGACTTCGTTACCAATGGCTTTGCCCACGTGCTCTACCAGCTCCTGATCCCAGGTAGAGGCGAGCAATGTACCGATGGGAAAATGCGTGCAATAATAGGTGTCTGAGTCGCCTTCCCGGGTGGGGTTGATACGGAGCCCGGCAGGACCATCGGCCAGCACCACAGAGGGAATACCGAGACGTGGCACAGGATAGGTGGTTCCGGCAGCTCCGGGCACCAGTTTTTTGGTCTCGCCTACTACAGCGCTGTCTCCCGAGAAACCTTCCATACCCGTACCTACTACTAAGTGTACTTTCTCTTCCAGTGTCAGGGCACCGATCACCTCGTCAAGGGATGATTTTCCAAGCTGTGGCACACCGGGGCTACAGGCATACAGTGCAGCCGCGACAAGAGTGGCCGAAAATATCTGTTTTTTCATGATAGATCTGTTTATGAATGGGATCATTTGAATAATTGGGGTGCAAATTCGGTCAGATAGATGCGCCAGTTTTTCCAGATGTGACCTTCGCCGGTCTCGTAGTATTCATAGGGGTATCCTCTGTCGTCAAGCATCTTGCGATAATCCACATTGGCCTGATACAGAAAGTCGGTAGTACCGATAGCGATCCAGTAAAGAGCGGGTTTCTGCGCGAACTGCGTCTTCAGCTTACCCTCGAGATCTTCATAGATGGGAGATTTCGCGTTCGGATCGGGCATAATTGCCGCGGAAAACAGACCTACGTAGTTGAACATATCGGGGTATTGCTTGGAAATGTGCATGGAATGGTATCCTCCCATGGACAATCCGGCAATGGCACGATTCTGTTTATTGCTTTTTGTACGGTAGGTCTTGTCGATGAAGTTAACGATCTCGGGAAATGCTGTCTCGAAGCTACCTTCCATGGTTTTGGGCAATTGCATACTGGCGGGTGCGTATCCCAGGGAAGACTCGCCGGGAGCGGCTTCCAACGCTGCATTTCCGTTGGTCATCACTACGATCATGGGTTCGGCTTTGCCCTGTGCAATGAGGTTGTCGAGGATCTGTGCGGTACGTCCCAGTTCGCTCCAGGCATTTTCGTCACCGCCCATACCGTGCAGCAGGTAGAATACCGGATAGCTTTTGCCACTTGACTCATAGCCGGCAGGGGTATATACGGTCAGACGACGATCCAGACCCAGTATCGGACTGTTGTACCATACTTTGGCCACTGTACCGTGAGGTACTTTATTCACCTTGTACAGATCGGCACGTCCGCCGCCGATGAGGAATACGTTGGTCACACTGGCCACGTCACGGATCATGTGTACATTGGCGGGATCATTGATCTTCAGCCCGTCTACCAACAGGGTGTAGCTGTAAAGTTCGGGTTGCAGGGGTTCCGGAGTGGTATACTCCCACACACCGTCTTTCTGCACCAGATCGGCTACTCCGGGACCGTCGAACTCACCAAACGGTGTCTCGATCTTCTGTGTCGGCAGGAAATCTCCGGTCACCTGTACGGTTGTCGCATTGGGTGCTTTGAGACGGAAAGTAACTGTGTTGTTGTCATGGATTTCGGGAGAGACTACCGGAGCCCCTCCCCAGAGAGCTTGCTGCGCGGATGTCACCGCACACGTCAGCAACAGGGCCGACAGGATAAAAATCTTTTTCATAATGCTTTTTACTGTAATGTATGATTTATTTAAACTACTTTCCGAAATTGCGGCTGACAAACGGCAAACAGGTATAAAGTGCAGAGTGCCAGTATTCATTGGTGTGACCACCGTCTCTCACACGCAGCTGACAGGGAATACCGGCGTTGCGCATGGCCTGGTAAAACTCCAGGTTGCAGTCGAGCAGGAAGTCGTCGTCGCCACAATCTACAAACCATTGCACGGTGCGTAGCTGTGCCTTGCGGTCATCGTCTGCCTCTAAGACATAATTGACGCAGCTGCGTTCCTGTACGGAGCGGGTCAGCAACGCCATCTTGTTGTTGGGATCAGGGTCTTGTCCGGCAGCTTCACCCATTGGCGGGATATTCATCAACGCACTCATGGCGTAGACAGCGCAGTACATATCGGTATGGTGTTGCGCGTAGCTGGTGGCTCCACCCCCACCCATAGACAACCCGGCAATGGCACGGTGCTTTTTGTCGCCATATATGCGGTAGGTACTTTCTATATGGGGCAGAAATTCCTGATAGAAGAAATCATCGTATGCCCATCCCGGCATATTGAAATAGCCGTTCCACGCACCTGTAGTGGGGTCACCGCCTGCGTTGGGACTCACGATGATCATTTCACAGGCTTCGCCGGAGGCGACCAACTGGTCCATCACATCCTTTGCGCGCTGATCCCGGAACCAACTGGTATTTATTCCCGACATGCCGTGCAGCAGATAGAGTACGGGATATTTCTTCGTTGTTTCCGTATCGTAACTTTTGGGCAGATAGATGCTGAACGCACGGTCTGCTTTCAGAATCTCGCTGTAGATACTATCGGTCACTACCTTACTTTGCGGCCCCCATCCGGGAAACTGCGCATAGGCACAAAAAGCCAGACAGGTAATAAACAAAGATACTGTTATTCTTTTCATTTCGTATAAATATTTCAAAAAACTGTTTCCTGTTAATAAACAGAGGATTTGTCATAACTCCTCTCTTCCTCTGTGATTTCCATAAAGCCATAAGCCGTAAGTGGCCGCCTCTTCCCTTCCAAGGCCGCTTTCCCCTAAGCCCTTTGGGCCACTGTCATTAAGTTAAGGAATAAATGACAA